>JBAPYC010000714.1:0-2761 GCA_049284535.1 Streptosporangiaceae bacterium | reverse complement strand
GCTTCGCCGAGTCGGCCCGCCGCATGCTCGGCGCTCCCCCGGCCGAACGCTCCCCGCTGCTGCGCCGCCGCAGCCTGCTCAGCCGGACCTTCGTGCTGGAGGTGCCGCTGGCCGAGCTGCGGGCCGCGGCCAAATCGGTCGCGGTGGCGAGCGGGGCCGACGGGGCCAGCGGGCCTGGGAGCACGGCTTCGGTCAACGACGCCTACCTGGCCGCGCTGTGCGGCGGGCTGGCCCGGTACCACGAGGTGCTCGGGGTGCCGGTCGAGGCGCTGCCGCTGGCCCTGCCGGTCAGCCTGCGCACCGGGGACGACCCGGCCTCGGGCAACAGGTTCACCGGGATCACCATCGCCGCGCCGCTGGGCGAGGCGGACGCGGCGGAGCGGATCAGGCAGGTCCGCGCGCAGGTGATCGCGCGCCGCGCCGAGCCCGCCCTGGACGTGATCGGGCGGCTCGCGCCGGCGCTCTCGCTGCTGCCGGACGAGGCGCTCCAGGAGCTCATCGAGCGGATCACGCCGCCGGACGTGCAGGCCAGCAACGTACCCGGCTACGCCCAGGAGACGTTCCTGGCCGGGGCGCGAGTGGAGCGGCAGTACGCGCTCGGGCCGCTGCCCCGGGTGGGCATGATGGCCATCCTGATCTCCCGGGCCGGAACCTGCACGGTGGCGTTCCGCTACGACACGGCCTCGTTCACCGCGCCGGAGGTGCTGGAGAAGTGCCTTCAGCTGGGGTTCGACGAGATCGTTGAGCTGGGCAAGCCGCCCGCCCGTTCGGCATCAAAACCACGTTCGCGCCGGAAGCCATCGTGACCGGCCCCACGCGGCTGCCCGGCTCGGTGGCCGAGATCGACGCCAGCCCGGCCGGGCCGAAGGTAGGCGCGTTCTTCGACCTGGACGGGACGCTGGTGGCCGGGTTCACGGCCACCGCCCACACCCGGGACCGGCTGGCGCGCCGGGATGTCGGTGCGGGCGACTTCCTGCGCCTGGTGCAGGCCGCGGTGGAGTTCCGGCTGGGCCGGCGTGAGTTCGAGAAGCTGATCGAGGACGCGGCCCGGACGGCCCGGGGGCGGCTGGCCGAGGACGTCGAGGAGATGGGCGAGCGGGTCTTCGCCCAGTTCGTGGCGGACAACCTGTACCCGGAGATGCGCGACCTCGTGCGCGCCCACCAGCGCCGCGGGCACACCGTGGTGCTCAGCTCGTCCGCGCTGACCATGCAGGTCATGCCGGTGGCGCGCTATCTCGGCATCGAGCACGTGGTGTGCAACCGGTTCGTGGTCGACGAGGCGGGCATGCTGACCGGCGAGGTCGAGCGGCCGGTGGTGTGGGGCACCGGCAAGGCCACCAGCGTGCAGCGGTTCGCCGCCGCGCACCGGGTGGACCTGCGGTCGAGCTACTTCTACGCGGACGGCGACGAGGACCTGGCCCTGATGCACCTGGTCGGGAACCCGCGGCCGGTCAACCCCGGGCCACAGCTGACCAAGGTGGCCGAGCGCCGCGGCTGGCCGATCCTGAGGCTCACCAGCCGGGGCAGCGGCGGGCCACTGGGCCGGGTCCGCACCCTGGCCACGATCGGGTCACTGGGCCCGGCCGCGGCCGGCGCCCTGGGCCTGGGCCTGCTGACCAGGAACAAGCGTGTCGGGGTCAACTTCTTGTCCCGGGTCTGGCCCGAAGCGGTGCTGCAGCTGAACGGCGTGAAGCTGAACATCACCGGCGAGGAGAACCTGACCGCGCAGCGGCCGGCCGTGTTCACCTTCAACCACCGCAACAACTTCGACCTGTTCATCGTGGCCGCGCTGGTCAAGGACAACTGGACCGGGGTGGCCAAGAAGGAGCTGGAGTCCAACCCGCTGCTCGGCCCGCTGGGCAAGCTGATGGACGCCGCGTTCATCGACCGGGACGACAGCGTCTCGGCTGTGGCCGCGCTCAAGCCGCTGGAGGACGCCGCGCGCAAGGGCCTGTCGATCGTGGTCGCGCCGGAGGGTACCCGGCTGGACACCCAGTCGGTCGGCCCGTTCAAGAAGGGCGCGTTCCGGATCGCCATGGCCACCGGGCTGCCGGTCGTGCCCATCGTGATCAGGAACTCCGACTCGGTGGCGGGGCGCAACTCCACGACGCTGCACCCCGGCACGGTCGACGTGGCCGTGCTGCCGCCGGTCGCCACGGCGGGCTGGACGGCGGAGGAGCTGAGCGAGCGGATCGAGGAGGTCCGCATCGCGTATGTGGAGCTGCTGGCGGCCTGGCCGGTTGGTTCGCGTGGCCCGGGTGGCTCGGGCGGTTCGGGTGGCGCGGACGGTGCGGGGGGTTCGCCGGAATGAGCCCGGAATGAGCCCGGTGCCGTCGGACCTGGCCGGGCTGCTGGGTGACGGCACCCGGACGGTGGTGCTGATCCAGGCGGCCACCCCGACCGAGGCGACGCTGATCCGCCGGCGGATCGACGCGTCCGGTGGGACCGAACGGGCTGCGATCGACCTCGGCCCGCCGGGTCGTCCCGGCGCGCCGCTGCCGTCGTCGGTGCTGTCCTCGTTGGTACTGTCGCCGTCGGTGCTGTCGTCGGTGCTGTCGCCACCGGTTTTGGGCGATGAGGAGCTGCGGCTGGTCCCGGTGCGGATCGTGTGGCTGCCGGACGAGGACGCGGGACGGGCGGCCCGGCTGACCGGCCTGATGCCGGGGCATGACCCGTACCGGCCCAGCGAGCGGCAGCAGCGGCGCATCCTGGCCCGGCAGCCGGACCGGGCCCGGCTGCTGGTCGGCGAGCCGGCCACCGT
>JBAPYC010000713.1:0-5950 GCA_049284535.1 Streptosporangiaceae bacterium | reverse complement strand
GTGAGGCCCTGCGCGGTGAGGCTGGGCGCGGTGAGCCGAGCCGGAAGGCGGACGGACGCGGGCAGGGCGGCGGGGGCAGATGGGATCCGCGGGCAGCTTCCCGGTCGGCCGACCGCACCGGTCAGGTCGGCGACGCGCCGACCGAGCAGCTGATGGCTCAGCCCGACGCCACCCGCTTCGCCCGTACGCGATCGGACACGGCACGGGGCGCTTCGGCCAGCCGGCCGCGGGTGGCGGACCGGACGGCCAGTCTGGACCGCGGCGGTCGCGACTCCCGGGATCCGCGCGCGCTGAGGAGCGTCACCCCGGTCCCGGCCCGGAACCGCTGGGGTTCGCTGCAAGGCGGGCTTGGCGTCTGCATCATCGTGGCCGGCGCCGCCGTGGGCGCCATCATCACCATGGTGAGGCGCAGCGAGCCTGGGTTCGCGCTCGGGTTTTTCGTCGTGCTCGGCACGATCGCGGCCGCGTTCGCCGTCCGGCCCCAGGCCGGGCGGACGATCTTCCCGGTCCCTGTGCTCTCCTACGTTGTGGCCGCGCTGGTCAGCGGGATTATCTTCAGCCGGACCGCGGCCGGATCCCGGACGGCGCTGGCCATCGGCGCGGCCCAGTGGGTCGCGAATGGGTTCTTTGCCATGGCGATCGCCACCGCGGTGGCCCTGGTCATCATCGGCGTGCGCTGGCTCAGATGGCGTCGCAGCCGGGGCACCAGCCGGCGGCCCGGTCCTGGGAGGGGCGGGCCGGCGTCAGGCTCAGCGGCCCGCACCCGGCCAGCCCGGCAGCTGTATCCGGAGTCCGTGCCGTCAGCCGGCGGCCGCAGGCCGGCCAGGCCGCGGGACGAAACTGACCGCTGGGGCTAACCGGGCTCGCGCGGCCCAGTGCCGCGAGCTGGGTGCCGCTAGCTGGGTGCCGCGGGCCGGGGCCGGGGCCTACAACTTCTCCAGCGGGGCGTAGCGGAGCACCAGGTGCTTGACGCCGTAGTCGGCGCCGAAGTCGATCTTGGCCTCGGCCTGGTCGCCGTAGCCCTCGGTAGAGACCACGGTGCCCAGCCCGAACTTGTCGTGGGTGACCATGTCCCCCTGGGCCAGCGACGGCACCGGCCGGTTGCCCGGTGACCGGGTGCCCGATCGCCCCGCCATCCGCTCCTGCGCGGGCGTGGCCGCCCGGGTGGCCGCCTCGGCATCCCGCCGCCACTCGATCAGGCTGGCCGGTATCTCGGCCAGGAATCTGGACTGCTTGTGGAAGGACGGGCGGCCCCACCAGTTCCGGGTGATGGCCCGGGTCAGATAGAGCCGCTCCTCCGCCCGGGTGATGCCGACGTAGGCCAGCCTGCGCTCTTCCTCGAGCTCCTTGGCGTTGGTCAGCGAGCGCTGGTGCGGGAACACCTCTTCTTCCATCCCGGTGAGGAACACCACCGGGAACTCCAGGCCCTTGGCCGTGTGCAGGGTCATCATGGTCACCAGGCCGCCGTGCTCTTCCCCATCCGGGATCTCATCGGCGTCGGCCACCAGCGACACCTGCTCGAGGAACTCGGCCAGCGTGCCGTCCTCGTGCGCCCCGTCGAACTCGCGGGCTACCGAGACGAGCTCCTTGAGGTTCTCCACCCGGCTGACGTCCTGCAGGTCGGATGAGGACTCCAGCGACTCCTGGTACCCAGTTCGGTCCAGCACCGCCTCGGCCAGCTCGGCCACCGGGACGTTAGCGGCGAGCTCGCGCAGGTCGCCGACGAGCGTGTTGAACCCGGCGATCGCACTGGCTGACCTGGCCGCCAGCCCGGGCACCTCGGCCGCCCGGGCCAGCGCCTGCGCGAAGCTGATCCGCTGCCGCTGCGCGAACGCGGCCACATACTCCTCGGCGCGGTCGCCGATACCTCGCTTGGGCACGTTCAGTACCCGGCGCAGCGACACCTCGTCGCCAGGGTTGGCGATCAGCCGCAGGTAGGCGAGCAGGTCCCGGACCTCGCGCCGCTCGTAGAACCGGACCCCGCCGACCACTCGGTAGGGCAGCCCGACCCGGATGAAGACTTCCTCAAAGACCCGGGACTGCGCGTTGGTCCGGTAGAAGACGGCCACCTGGCCCGGCAGGGCCTGCCCTGCGTCGGTCAGCCGGTCCACCTCCTCGGCCACGAACGCCGCCTCGTCGTGCTCGTTGTCGGCCACGTAACCGACGATCGGCGGGCCCGCGCCCTGGTCGGACCACAGGTTCTTGGGCTTGCGGCCCTGGTTCTGTGAGACCACGGCGTTGGCGGCGGCCAGGATGTTCTGGGTGGAGCGGTAGTTCTGCTCCAGCAAGATGACCCGGGCCTGCGGGTAGTCCTGCTCGAACTCGACGATGTTGCGGATGGTCGCGCCGCGGAAGGCGTAAATCGACTGGTCGGCGTCGCCCACCACGCAGAGCTCGGGGGCAGCCAGCGGTTCGCCTTCGTCCGGGCCGCCGGAGACCTGTCCCGAGAACAGCGGGGCGCTGCCGGAGACGAGCTCGCGGATCAGGACGTACTGCGCGTGATTGGTGTCCTGGTACTCGTCCACCAGCACGTGCCGGAACCGGCGGCGGTACTCCGCGGCCACCTCCGGGAAGGCCTGGAAGAGGTTGACCGTGACCATGATCAGGTCGTCGAAGTCCATGGCGCCGGCCGCCAGCAGCCGTCGCTGGTACTCGCTGTAGGCCTCGGCCAGGGCCCGGTCCCGCGCGGTCTGCGCCTGCGCGGCGAAGGTCTCGTAGTCGATCAGCTCGTTCTTCAGGTTCGAGACCTGGGCGGCCATCGCCTTCGGCGGGAACTGCTTGGTATCGAGATCGAGCTCGCGGCAGGCGAGCGCCATCAGGCGCTGGGAGTCGGCCTGGTCGTAGATGGAGAACGAGCTCGGGTACCCGAACCGCTTCGCCTCCCGGCGCAGGATGCGCACGCAGGCGGAGTGGAAGGTCATCACCCACATGGCCCGGGCCCGCGGACCGACCAGGGAAGCCACCCGGGACGCCATCTCGCCGGCCGCCTTGTTGGTGAAGGTGATGGCCAGGATCTCGTGCGGAGCCACGTTGCGCGCGGCGAGCAGGTAGGCGATCCGGTGGGTAAGCACACGGGTCTTGCCCGAGCCCGCGCCCGCCACGATGAGCAGCGGACTGCCCTCGTGTACTACGGCGGCGCGTTGCTCGGGATTCAGTCCGTCGAGAAGGGCGTCAATCGCGAGGGCGGCCACGCTAGATAGCGTAGGCGGTCGCACCGACAAAAGCGCCGAACGCGGAGTGCCGCATCCCCGGCACCGGGAGTTACACCGACTGCTAGCTGCGGGAACGCGAGAATGTGGATCTTGTACTGATACGTCCGGTAAGCGCGCTGATATATCTATTCTTTGCCTCCGGACGATGCCTGCTATGGGCTATTCTGGCCGTCTTGACCGATAGGCGTATGCGACGGCGACGGGGACAGCCCGCATGCGGCGCTGATTAATGCATGGGGGTGCCATGGGATCGCGTGGCCGATCCATCAGGCTCCGAATATATTTTCTAGTGGCGATCCCGCTGGTCGCCATGATCGGGTTGCTGGCCTACGTGACCAGCACCCAGGTCGACAACGCCATCAACCTCGACCGCGCGCCTGACCTGATCAACGCCACCTCGCTGCCGGCCACCAAATTCGGTAACTTCCTGGAGACCGAGCGGACCGCCGCGGTCGTCTACCTGTCCAAGCCCAGCACGGCCAACCTGCAGGCTTACCAGGCGGCCATTGCCGTCACCGACCGGGACGAGCCCGCGTTCAAGGCGGCCATGACCTCCCCCGCCACGGTGAGCAGCGAGACACCGGACGAGGCCAAGGCGATCAGCGCGATCATGGCCAGCCTGAGCAACCTCACCGCGCTGCGGAACGGAGTGCAGGCCCGCGCGGTGTCCGCGCTGGACGCGATGAACCTCTATAGCCAGGGCATCGCGGCCCAGCCCAGGCTCTTCCTGCTTATGACCAACAGCGAGGCAGGCACCAGCCAGCAGGGCCAGGCCATCGCCCTGATCACCATCGTGCAGGCACGTGAGGAACTCTCCCAGGAACAAGCGCTGCTGGCCGGGGTGCTGGCCGGGCAGCGCATGACCGGGCAGGACCGGATCGCGTTCACGAACGTGGCCGCCACCCGGCAGGCCGACCTGCAGTACGCGCAGTTCGAGCTGTCCCCGGCCAACCTGGCCATCTACAACGCCCGGCTCTCCGGGTCAGCGCCGCTGCAGCAGCAGCTCGGCACGATCGAGCAGGCGGTCGAAGGGGGCACCTCGGTCAGCCAGCTCCCGATCACCCTGGACCAGTGGCAGAGCCTGACCGGCACCCTGCTGCAGGACCAGTTCAATGGCGGGGTCGCGATCTCCCAGGCCATCCTGGCCGCGGACCACCAGACCACGCACGCGGCGTGGGTCCGGGTCGCGGTCACCGGCGGTATCGCCCTGCTCGGCCTGATCATCACCGTCCTGCTGACCAGCCTCCTGGGCCGCAGCATCATCCGGCGGCTGCGCGGGCTGGAGACGTCGGCGCTCACCCTGGCCCAGGACCAGCTGCCCGACGTCATCGGGCGGCTGCGGCACGGCGAGGACGTCGACGTGGCCATTGAGGCGCCGCCACTGCGAGCCGACTCCGGGCCGGGCGGCGCCAGTTCGGCCAGCAAAGACGAGATTGGCCGGGTCAGCCAGGCCTTCGACCTGGTCCGGCAGACCGCTTTGCGCGCCGCCGTGGACGAGGCCCGGCTGCGGCAAGGACTCAACGACGTGTTCCGCAGCCTGGCCCGGCGCAGCCAGTCGCTGCTGCACCGCCAGCTGACCCTGCTTGACCAGATGGAGCGACGGGCCACCGACCCAGAGGCACTCGACGACCTGTTCCGCCTCGACCACCTCACCACGCGCATGCGCCGCCATGCCGAGGGCCTGGTCATCCTGGCCGGCGCACCGCCGAGCCGGGGCTGGAGCAGTCCGATCCGGATGGTAGACGTCATGCGCGGGGCCATCGCCGAGGTCGAGGACTACGCACGGGTCTCGGTCGCGATCCGCAGCCAGGCCGCGCTGGCCGGTTCGGCCGTCGCCGACGTCATCCACCTGCTGGCCGAGCTCATCGAGAACGCGACTACGCTCTCGCCGCCCTATACCTCGGTGCGGGTATCGGGAGACACGGTGGCCAACGGGTTCGCGATCGAGGTCGAGGACCGCGGCCTGGGCATGAACGCGCGGCGGCTGGCCGAGCTGAACGACCGGCTGGCCAACCCACCTGAGTTCAACCCGTCGGACAGCGAGCAGCTCGGCCTGTTCGTCGTCGGCCAGCTGGCCAAGCGGCATGGGATCCGGGTCACGCTGAAGGCCTCGCCCTACGGCGGCACCTCCGCTGTGGTGCTGATACCGCAGCACCTGATCGTGACCGAGGACGCGTTCCGGGCCGGGCTGCCGGGTGAGCCGGCCTCCATCACTACGGCCGGCGTGACCGCCGCCAACGGCCACCGCGGGCCTGCGGCAGATGCTGGCCCGGGCCTTCCCAGGCCAGGAAATGCCCTCGGACTCAGTGGCGCCCCTGGACTGAACGGTGTTCCTGAACTGAACGGTGCCCCTGAGCGGAACGGTGCCCCGGAGATTCGCATCTCCGGACCGCTGCGGGGCTCGCAGGGGATCGTTCCGGAAAAGACGGGAACTGGTTCTTACGCGCCTGCTCCGGTCCCGCCGGCAGCTGCCGTCGGCCCGGGGGCGGTGTACGGTGCCGATCCCGATGACCTGCCCCGGCGGCATCCCGACCAGCCAGTCGCGAACGGGACCGGACGCGAATCCGGCGGCGCGAACCTGGCCGCCGAGCCGGGCGGGCCGGCCGCCTTCGACGCGTTCCTGCCGCGGCACCACCGGGATCCGCGATCGCCGGCGCCCGCGGGGACCGGGGCCGGGGCGAATCCGCCTGCGTCTGCGCCGGTGACCGGGCTGAACACGCCGACCGACAGTACGGCTG
>JBAPYC010000712.1:0-7996 GCA_049284535.1 Streptosporangiaceae bacterium | reverse complement strand
GGCACGGCCTGCGCTCCGGCCCGCTCGCGGCCAGCCAGCAAAAGAGCAAGGCCGCCGTCGTGCCGGGGCTGCCGCTGACCCCGATCACGCTGGCCACCTACCCGGGCCAGCAGCAGCGCGGCGTGTTCCAGACCATCAACCGCGTGGTGGCCTCGGGCCAGACCATCGTCACGATGGGCTCGCAGACCACCGGCGGCCTGGTCCGCCAGCAGTTCTTCGTCTCGGTCACCGGCGGCGCCAGCTGGCACCTTGCCCCGGTCCGCACCCCAGCCGGCGGCCAGGCTGCCCTCGGGCACCCCGCCTCGCTGCTGGCCGGCGGCCCGGGCGGCTGGGTCGCGGTCGGGCCGCAGGCCATCTGGACCAGCCCGGACGGCACGTCCTGGACTCTCGCCTCGACCAGCGGGATCAGCCCGCAGCTGCCCGGCGACTCGGTGTGGGTGGTCACCAGGACCGCGCAGGGCTTCCTGGCCGCGGGTTCCAGCGAGGCGAGCGGCAAGCCGCAGGCGGTGCTGTGGACATCGCGCAACGGCGTGACCTGGCAGCGCCAGACGGCCGCGCAGCTGGGGCTGGCCGGACCTGGCGAGACCGTCGAGGCCATCGCGTACGCCAGCTATCACGGCCCGGAGACGGTCATCTCCGGCACCGTCAGCGCCCGGGGCCAGACCTACGACGCCGCCTGGCTGAGCACCAGCGGCGGCGCATCCTGGACCCGGGTGACGGTCCCGGCCGATCACGGAGCGGGCACGGCCATCGCCGGGCTGGGCTTCGACAGCGACGGCCTGATCGCGGTGCGGCCCGGCCGGGCGGCTGACGGTGCGGACGACGGAATTGCCTATTTCTCCCCGAACGGGCTGTCGTGGCAGTACGCGGCCACGATCGGCGCCTCCGCGGGCTGGACGCCCGGGGTGGTCAAGGGCAGCCAGGACGGTTTCGTGGTCACCGGCACCAGCGCCTCCGGCCAGCTGACCGGCTTTACCAGCACCGGGACCGGGACGTCCTGGCTCCCGACCGCCCCGCTGGGCAGCGCCGCGTCTGAGTCCGTGGTCGGCGCGACGGTCGCCCGGGCCGGGACCATCGTCGCCGTCGGGTACATGGCCAAGGGCCAGCTCAGTCAGCAGCCCGTGTTCCTGCTCGCCGGTACCGCCGGGCAGGTCCAGCCGGTCTCGCTCGCCGGGGTCGCCGGAGCCACCCTGCCCGAACTCGCGGTCAACAGCACTGCCGTGGCCGGCAACGTCCAGGTCGCCGTGGGCAGCGCGAACGGCTATCCGGCCGTGTGGCGCAAGGTGGGCGGCGGTTCCTGGACGCTGGTCTCCTCGATGGCGATGGCCGGCGTTGACCCGGCCCTGCGCTCGCTGACCAGCGTGACGCACGGCGCGGCCGGATGGCTGGCCGTGGGAGCCCCGGGCCCGGTCATCCTGACCTCCGCGGACGGGAAGAACTGGGGCGTCGCGGGCGGCAACATCACCCAGGACCTGGCCGGCGTGTCCGCGCTGGCGGCCGCCTCCGGCCCGGCCGGTTACGTCATCGTGGGCAAGCTGGTCGCGCCCGGCGGCTCGTGTGTGGCCGACGTCTGGTGGTCGCAGGACCTCGCCAGCTGGACCCGGGCGCGCGACGTGAACGACGCGACCGGCTCGAGCCAGGTACTCGCGGTCGCCGCGAGCGCGCATGGGTTCGTGTCGGCCGGATCGCACGAGGGCAAGCCAGCCCTGTGGACGACGACGGACGGGCGATCCTGGGAGACGATCGTGCTGTCACCGCCCGCCGGGGCCAGCAAGGCCGTGCTCGAGCAGGTGGCCGTCAACGGGAACCGCGTAGTGGCCCTGGGGCAGGTCATGGACGCCTCCGGTGCTCCCACCGGTGCGCCGTTCGCCGAGTTCTCCGCCGACGGGGGCGCCCACTGGCAGCGGGTCCCGTTCAGCTCACCGGGGCCGGGCACGGTCTTCACCGCGCTGACCGCCGACGCCGGCGGCTTCACCGCGGCGGGCCTGTTCAACCAGGGCAGCTCGCAGGACGTGGCCTTGTGGACCTCGGCCAGCGGGACGTCCTGGGCGCCGTCCCGGTCCGGTGGCCTGAACGGCGCCGCCGCCTGGCAGATCACCGCGCTGACCCGGTCCGGAACCGGGGTGACCGGTATCGGGTCGCTGGTCACCCAGCAGAGCCAGCAGATGGTCACCCTGAACCTGCCGGCCCGGTAAACGGGCGGGCGGACGTCAGTCCATCCGGGTGTCTTGCGGGGGCCAGTGCATCGGCCCGGTCCAGCAGCGGCTGGCAGCTCAGGCGGATTCCGATGTCGCGGGCCTCTTCGATGGCCAGGGCCGCGGCGCCGGCGTCGCCGGCTCGCTGGAGGTATACGGCATGGTCGAGCAGGCCGTGGGCTAGGTGGTAGGGCGTGCTGTGCTCGCGCAGGCTGGCGAGCGCGGCGGCGAAGGCGGTGGCCTGGTCGCGGTCGGCCTGGCGGGCACGGACGAGGTCGCGCTCGGCCCGCAGGATGGGGGCTACGTGCCCGGGCGGGCGGGAATCGAGCAGCGCGAGCAGATCACGGGTCGCGGCCGCGTCGTGCAGTTCGAAGGCAGCGCGCGCGGCCAGCGGCCAGGTCCAGCGCATTTGTTCGGAGCTGATCCCGAGGGCGTCCACATAGGCGAGCACAGACCGGGCGTGGCGCAGCCCGAGCGCTGGCTGCCGGCGAGCCATGGCGGTGACGGCCTGGACGCAGTCGATGAACGTCTTGTCTTGCAAATCCTCGCTGGTCCGCAAGTCCAGCAGCTCCGCGAGCAGGCTCTGTGCCCTATCGGCGTCACCGCGCAGCCCGGCCAGCAAGCCCCGAGCGCAGGTCAGGTAGTCACTGGGTGCCAGGCCGTCGGAGTCCCACCGGTTGAGCTCAGCTTCCGCGGTGTCCCAGTCACCGAGTATCAGCAGCGCCTGAACCAGGTTCAAGGTCGCTACGGCCAGGGTATTGCGGCTTCCGGCGCGGCGTAGGTGGCCGGCGGCTGTGCGGGCGGCTTCCGCCGCCGCGGCAGGATCGGTGGCGCCCAGGGCATCGGACAGGTTGAGCAGCGTGCGCCCGAGGCTGGAGTTATCGCCGGCCTGGGCCGTGAGCCGCGCGCTTTCCCGCAGGTATGCGATCGCCTGCGGACGCCGTCCGGTAAAGCCCAGGTAGATCCCGCGAGTCACCAGGAGACCGGACAGCTCGACCGGGCTTACCCCCAGAGCCTGGCCGAGATCGAGGGCCTCGACACTGAGCCGGTCGGCATCGGGCGAGCCGGCAAATACCTCGAGCTCCGCCAGCCGGCCCAGCGCGTACACCGTGTCGGTGTCGGGGTCGGCCCGCAGCACCGCCAAGGCCGCGGTGAGCTGGTCGCGTGCCTCGGCGTGGCGCCCCAATAGACGCAAGGTCCGCCCGGCGATGGCCTGGGTACGAGCTGCCGCCCGGTGCTGGCCATGCTGCCGGTAGAAGTCGCCAGCCCGTTCGGCGTACTCGGTCGCCGCGGCCATGCCGTCGCTGTCGGTAGCGGCCTCCGCGGCCCATTCCCACAACATCCCCGCGGTCCATTGCTCCGCGGCCAGGCCCGGCACGGTCAGTTCGGCAGCGGTGGCATAGCTGGCGGCGGCCCGGCCGGGAGCGCCGGTCCGTTTCGCGCGTTCGGCGGCGCGGACAAGCGCGTTGATGGCCTGGTTGCGTATCTCCGCCATGTCTGGGTCATCTGGCACGGCCTCGAGGGCGTCGAGATAGTGCCGGGCGATGACGTCGGCGACTTCCTCGCCGTCGCTGGCGAAGGTGGTACGCAGATGTGCGGCCACGGTCAGGTGCCGGATCTTGCGATCACGGCGGGACAGGGTGTCGTAGGCGACCTGCCGGAGCATCTGCTGGGCGAACTGGTAGCTGCCACGCTCCGGCGACAGCGGATCTGCGGACACTGACAGCACCTCACGCCGCACTAGGTCCGCGAGCGCCACGCGCACCGACGGACCGTCCTGCCCGGAGACGGCGATCAGGGCTTCGGCGGGGAAAGTGGTGCCCAGCACGGCCGCATCGGCCGTTAGCCGCCGCAGGGCAGGATCCAGGGCATCGAGCCGGGCGGCGAGCAGTGCGTGCAGGCTGTCCGGCACCGCTAGCTCGCCGATATCGCCGGTCAGCCGGTAGCTGCCCTCGACCGGCTGCACAATGTCGCGGTCGATCAGCGATCGCACCGTTTCCACCGCGAACAGCGGGACACCCTGCGCCTGCGTGGTGATTTTCGAGCGCGCGCCCGACGGTATCCCGGGCACCAGCGCGTCCACCAGCCGGTCCATCGACATGGCGTCCAGCGGGTCCAGGGTCAGGGTGCTGCGGTTGCGCCCGGTGCCGAAACCCGGCCGGACCTGATCGAGCTCCGGGCGGCTGAACACCAGCACATAGACCGGCAACTCCCGGACCCAGTCGATCAGGTGATCAAGGAAATCCAGCAGCCCGCTGTCGGCATACTGGGCGTCCTCCACCAGCAGGATGACCGGCTGGGTCCCGGCGAGGCGCTCAAAGAAAAGCCGCCAGCCCGCGAATAGCTCCTCCCGCGACAGCGCCGCCCCGCTGTCCCCCGCGACAGCGACGCCCAGCAGCCGACCCAGCCGCGCGCCGGCATACGACCGCTCAATTGGATCGGGAACGAACCGGTCCAGCCCGGCGGCGAGCTTGCCCGCGGCGACCTCGACCGGGTCGTCCTCGGCGATCCCGAGCCGCTGCCGGACGATCTCGGCCAGCGCCCAGAACGCCACCCCCTCCCCGTAGGACAGGCACCGGCCCCGGTGCCACCACACCTCTGCGGCCAGCCCGTCGGCGTACTTCTCGAACTCCCAGCCCAGCCGGGACTTGCCCACCCCGGCCGGCCCGGACACCAGCACCAGCCGCGGCACCCGGCGTTCGGCCGTGGCGTGGAACAGGTCCTTGATCGTGCGCAGCTCGGCGTCCCGGCCCATCAGCGGAGCCTCCAGGCCGTCCACCCGCTGTACCCCGCCCACCGCGGACAGCACCCGGGTCGCCCGCCAGAGCCGCTGCGGCCCGGCCTTGCCCTTCAGGGCGTGCTCGCCGGCGTCCGCGAACCCGATGGCGCTGTCGGCCAGCCGCTGCGTCGGCGTGTCCGCCAGCACCGTCCCGGGCTGGGCCGCGGCCTGCACGCGGGCGGCGGTGTTGACCGCGTCCCCGGCCACCATGCCCTCGCCGACCGCACCCAGGTTCACCGCCACCTCGCCGGTCACCACTCCGGCCCGCGCCGCCAGCCCCGGCACTCCCGCCTCATTCCCCAGCTCGGCGACCGCCGTCACCAGATCCAGCGCGGCCCGCACGGCCCGCTCCGCGTCGCCTTCGGTGGCCGCCGGGGTGCCCCACACGGCCATCACGGCGTCCCCGATGAACTTCTCCACGACGCCGCCGTACCGGCCGATTACCGTCCGGGCCACCGCGAAGTACCGGGACAGCAGTTCCCGCACCGCCTCGGGGTCCCGCGCCTCAGACAGCGGGGTGAAGCCGACCATGTCGCAGAACAGCACGGAGCACACGCGCCGCTCGGCGCGCGGCTCAGTGCCGGAACGGGCCGCAGTGGCCGCCGCCGGGACTGCCCCGGTCACCTTCGTCAGCGTGGCCCCGCACACGCGGCAGAACCGCTTGCCCGCGGTGACCGGCTCACCGCACGACGGGCATCCGCCCGCGGGAGCACCGCAGTCCCCGCAGAACCGGTCACCGTCCTCCAGGGACGCACCGCAACGCCCGCACCTCACGCAGCCCTCCCCCGCCCGGCGAAACCGCTCAAGCCTGCCTGACCCACATCGTAAGCCGTGCCCGGAGCGGCGGATATGGCCTCGCCGCCGTGAATCGGCCAAGATGGGTCTGCCCGTGGGAATGGAGGGACACTCGTGACGAACCCGCATCCGCTCGATCCGCTGACTGCCGAGGAGATCCGGCAGGCGGGCGAGATCGTGCGGCGCGACCGCCAGCTGGCCGCCAGCTGGCGCTTCGCCTCGATCGAGCTCGCCGAGCCGGTCAAGAGTGACCTGCCGGCCCTGGAGGGCGACCCGGCCGCGCCCCGCGGGGCCATCGTGGTCGGCTGGGACCGCGCCGATGGCCAGGCCTACCGCGCCACCGTCTCCCTGACCGGCGATGCCGTCACCTCCTGGGAGCACCTGCCCGGCCAGTACCCGAATATGACATCGGACGAATGGCACGAGTGCGATGTCATGCTGCTGTCTCACCCGAGCGTGATCGAGGCACTGGCCCGCCGCGGCATCACCGACATGTCCCTGGTGCTCACCGACATGTGGGCCTACGGCGCGGCGCTGGTGCCCGAACGCTACCGGGGCCGGCGGATCGGCTGGTGCGACGTGTGGTTCCGGGACAGCGAGCAGAGCAACCCGTACGCCCACCACGTCACCGGCCTGCACCCGGTCGTCGACCTGAACACCATGACCCTGCTCGAGCTGGAAGACACCGCCCCGGACGACGACTACCCCGCGGTGATGGGGGAGTACCTGCCCCGGCTCATCCCGATGCCGCTGCGCGAGGTGGCCCCGCTGGAGATCACCCAGCCGGACGGGGCCGGGTTCATTCTCGACGGTCACCTGCTGTCCTGGCAGAAGTGGCGGCTGCGGCTGGGCTTCAACCATCGCGAGGGCCTGGTCCTGCACCAGGTCGGCTACCGCGACGGTGAGCGGTACCGGCCGGTGGCGCACCGGCTCTCGTTTGCCGAGATGGTGGTGCCCTACCGGGATGCCAGCCCCGACCACTACCGCCGCACTGCGTTCGACATCGGCGAGTGGGGCCTGGGCTTCATGACCACGTCGCTGTCGCTGGGCTGCGACTGCCTGGGCGAGATCAGCTACCTGGACGCGGTGGTGCATGACTTCCACGGCGAGCCGCGCACCATCCCGAACGCGATCTGCGTCCACGAGGAGGACAGCGGGGTCGGCTGGAAGCACGTGGACGAGCGGGCCGGGGTCGAGGTCCGCCGGGCGCGGCGGCTCGTAGTCTCCTTCCACGTCACCGTGGCCAACTACGAATACCTCGTGTACTGGCGGTTCTACCAGGACGGGAACATCGAGTGCGAGGTCAGGGCCACCGGCATCCTGGTCACCTCGCACGGCGGCCGGGCCCGCGCGGAGAATGGCGTGCTGGTCGACGCGGACACCTACGCGCCCTTCCACCAGCACTTCATCGTGGCCCGCCTGGACCTGGACGTGGACGGGCCGGACAACACCGTCTACGTCACCGACTCCCGGCCGGCGGCGGCGGGCGACCCGGACGACCCATACGGGCTGGGCCTGGTGGTCCAGAGCACCCCGCTGCGCACCGAGGCCGACGGGCGGCAGGACTACGACTGGAGCGTCCAGCGCGGCTGGAAAATCATGAACGACAATGCCCGGAACGGGCTGGGTACCCCCACCGGCTACAAGCTCGTGCCCTCGGCCACCTTCCCGCCGCTGCTCGACCCCGCCTCGCCTGCGTACCAGCGTGCCCAGGTCATCGGGCACACGCTCTGGGTCACGCCGTACCGCCCAGAGGAGCGCTGGCCCTGCGGTGACTTCCCGAACCTGAGCGAGATCGACTCGGGGCTGCCGGTGTGGACCGCCGCTGACCGGCCGATCGAGAACACCGACGTGGTGCTGTGGTACGTGTTCGGCATCCACCACATCACCCGGCCCGAGGACTGGCCGGTGATGCCGTCGGACATCGTCTCGTTCTGGCTCAAGCCGGTCGGGTTCTTCGACCGCAACCCCGCGCTGGACGTCCCGCCCAGTTAGGCCACCGCGGGCAGCTCCGCGCGCAACAGCGAGAACGCCACGGCGATGTGGCTGCGCACCGCGTCCGGGCCGATCCCGGTGGCCGCGGCGATCTGCGCCTCGGTCAGGTCGGCGAAGTAGTGCAGCACCAGTACCTCGCGCTGCCGGGCGGGCAGCCTGCGCAGCGCGGCCACCAAGGCCGCAGGCGCCGCCGCGCCCCCGGCGGCCACCAAGGCCGTGGATGCCGCAGCGC
>JBAPYC010000711.1:0-2886 GCA_049284535.1 Streptosporangiaceae bacterium | reverse complement strand
GCGGCGGCCAGGGCGCGATCGCCGGGCCGCAGGCCCGGCGGGATCACGCCTGCGGCCAGCTTCTGGCAGGCCTGCCGCGCGTAGCGCGGGTCGACGCCAGTCCGGTCTGCGGCGATCTGCGCGGCCTCGTCCAGGTGGTCAGCGAACCAGTCCGCGGCCTCGTTAAGGGCCTGCAGGAAGGGCACCAGGACCGCCCGTTCGGCCGGAAAGGCGACGCAGACGGCATTCAGGGCAAATTCCTCGGTCACCGGCCCCAGGTCGGTGAACCCCGCGTCGACGGCCATGTCGTCGTACGGGATCATCTGCAGCGCCGCGTCGATCGTCCCGGCCTGCAGCGCCTTCCACCGCTCGACGTGCGAGCCCTCGAGCGCGAAGTCGTAGTCGGCCGGGTAGGTCAGGCCGTGCGCGGCCAGCATCCGCTCGGCCACGTGCCGGGTGCCTTCGGTCAGCGACGACGTGCCGATCCGGCCGCCGCGCAGATCGCCGAACGTACGGTGCCGGGGCAGCGCGATCATCGACAGCGGCGGGCGGTCGGTCAGCCCGGCCACCACCCGGAGCGGGCCGCCGGCCACCGCATCGGCGATGCTGCCCTCCGGGGCGCTCAGCGCGATGTCCACGGTGCCGTCGCGCAGCGCCTGGGTGCACCCGTGGGTGGTACCCAGGACCTGCTCGGTGGCGCGCAGCCCGCGCTGCTCCAGCAGCCCGCGTTCTTGCGCTATCCACAGCGGGACGTTGACGTAGGCCGGCGCGACGACACCGACGGTGAGCTCTTTCATGAGCCGAACCGGATGCTGACGTTCTTGAGCTGGGTGTAGGACTCGATCTCGGACAGGTCCTCCTCGCGGCCCACGCCACTGTTCTTCACCCCGCCGAACGGCGCCCCGAGGAAGTGCCGGGACGTTTCGTTGACCCACACGTAGCCGGCCTCGACGTCGCGGGAGAAGGCCAGCGCGGTGGCCAGGTCGCGAGTGAACACGCTGGCGGTGAGCCCGTACTCGACGCCGTTGGCGATGGCGACGGCGTGGGAATAGTCGTCGAAGGGCATCGCGGCCAGTACTGGGCCGAAGATCTCCTCGGTGGCCAGCCGGCCGACCGGGTCCACGTCGGCGAACAGCGCCGGGCGGACGAAGTTGCCCGCGGCCAGCGCGCCGTCGGTCAGCCGGTCGCCGCCGGTGACCAGCCGGGCCCGCTCGCTCTTGCCGATCTCGATGTAGGACAGCACCTTGTCCAGCTGCTGCGGGGTGACGATCGCGCCGGTGTCGCTGGCCGGGTCCAGCGGCGGGCCGGGTTTGAGGGCTTCGACGCGTTCCGCGACCCTGGTGACGAAGTCCTCGTAGCAGTCCCGGTGCACCAGCAGCCGGGAGGTCGAGCCGCAGGACTGACCCTGCCAGGTGAAGTTCATCCCGCGGATGGCGCCCTCGACGGCCAGGTCCAGGTCGGCGTCACCGAAGACCACGATCGGGTTCTTGCCGCCGAGTTCGAGCGTGACCGTCTTGACCGCGGCCGCGGCCGCGCTGGCCTGAATGCGCCGGCCGGTGGCGGCGCTGCCGATGAACGCGACCCGGGGGATGCCGGGATGCCGGACCAGCGCGTCGCCCACCTCGGCACCGAGCCCGGTCAGCACCTGCACCACGCCCGGCGGGAACAGCCGCCCCAGGTCCTGCGCCATGGCCAGGGCGGACAGCGAGGTGAACTCCGACGGCTTGAGAATCACCGGGTTCCCGGCCAGCAGCGGCGCGGCGATCTTGGTCGCGGCGAACATCAGCGGGTGGTTGAACGCGATGATCCGGGCCGTCACGCCGAACGGTTCCCGCACCGTGTACTGCAGCCGGCCCGGGGTCTCCGGCATGGTCCGGCCGCGCACCTCCAGGGCCAGGCCGGCCATGTAGCGGAGCTGGCTGGTGGCCAGGCCGATGTCGTTGCGCATCTCGTGCAGCGGGGAGCCGTTGTCGAGCGAGTCGAGCCGGGCGAGCTCGTCACCGCGTTCGGCCACGGCGTCGGCGAAGGCGTTGAGCGCGGCGGCACGCATCTGGGGGTCGGCGGCCCGCCAGCCGGGCGCGGCCCGCTTGGCGGCGGCCACGGCCACCTCGACGTCCCGCTCGTCGCAGCGCGGGATCTGGCCGATGATCGTGCCGGTCGCGGGGTCGACCACGTCCAGAGTGGCGCCGGAGACCGCGGCGGCGGGCTCGCCGTCCACCAGGATCGGGTGCAGGGTGGGTTCCACCGGTCCGGCTTCCTCCTCGGGTCGTGGGCTCACGCCGCGGCTAGCCGGCCGTGATCGCGTAGTCGTCGGGACGGACCTGCACGTCGACCAGCACGCACTGCCCGGCCCGGGCCGCGGCGGCGGCAGTCTTGAGGGCTTCGGGCAGCGCTTGGGGGTCACGGACCTGCTCGGCGGCGTGGAAGCCAAGGGAGCGGGCCAGGCCGGGCAGGTCCGGGTCCGGGTCGGTGATGGCCTGGCCGATCCACGCGTTGGCGGCTGGACGTCCCCGCTGGTCAGCGATCCGCCGCTGGTGGACCACGTCGTTGTAGAAGGCCGCGTTGTTGGCCACCACGACCAGCAGCGGCAGCCGGTAGTGCGCCGCGGTCCACAGGGCGGACCCGCCCATCAGGACATCGCCGTCACCCAGCACCGCCACCGGCAGCCTGCCGGTGCCCTCCAGCGCGAGCGCGGCGCCCACGGCCATGCCCGGCCCGGAGCCGATGCCGGCCCCGCCGTCCATGCCCAGGAAGTCCAGCGGGTGGCTGACGTGCAAGTCGGCGCCGTCCCAGCCGAGCGGGACCCGGACCAGGCAGGCGGGTGCGCCGGCGAGGGCGTCGCGGAGCGCCTCGGCCAGGTTGTGCATGGTGATGCCGGCGTTGCTGTCTGGCGGTGCCGGGCTGGCT
>JBAPYC010000710.1:0-10969 GCA_049284535.1 Streptosporangiaceae bacterium | reverse complement strand
GGTTCACCCGGGCCGGCACCGGACGGGCCCGGGACAGCGACGCCGCTGGCCGCAGCACCGGCCTGGGCCTGGCCATCGTCGATGCCGTCGTCGCGGCGCACGGCGGCTGCATCACCGTGACCAGCCGGCCGGGCCTGACCCGGTTCGCCATTATCTTGCCGATGGCGCCCGAGCCGGCCGGGCAGCGCCAGGAATCAGCCGTCTGAATCTCAGCCGTCTGCACCTCGGGGTAGAAGCCGAGGAGCTGGCCGTCGCGCAGAAGTGCCAGCGCCGCGTCCAGGGTGGCCTGCGCGGCGCGGGGATCGTCACGGTCGATCGTCAGCTGGCCGGTCGAGCGCAGGTAGGCGGACCATGCCCGCCCGGCCGGGCCGTGCGCGGTGAAGTACTCGGCCTCGGCGGGGAAGGTCACTGGCCGGCCGAGCAGCAGCGGGAGGTACACCGAGTCGATGACCGACAGGTGGTTGGAGGCGAGGATGGCCGGGCCTGATGCCGGGATGTTGGCTCCGCCCAGCAGGCGGGGCCGGCCGTAGAGGCGCAGGAGCGGGCTTACGGCGAGGCGGGTGAGCTGGTAAGGCAACGGGCGCCTTTCGCTAGGCGGTGAGGAAGGGAACGGCTGCGGCGAGGAACTGCTCGGGGCGGCGGCTGTGCACCCGGTGTCCCGCCGGGATCGTGACGACGCTGCAGTGCGGGATGAGCTGGGCCATCTCGGCGAGCTGGCTGGGCGGGATGTGGCTGGCGGGACCGCCGGAGATCAGCAAGGTGGTTGCGGTGATCAGCGGGAGCCGGGCCCACCATGCCGGGTCAGGGACGCGCAGCTGCCTGACCGCCGAGATGACCGCCCTGCGGTCATAGCCGCGGCGGACGGCGAGGCCCGCGAGTGCTGGCAGCGCCAACCGGGGGCCGGGCATGCTCCGGGCGCGGGCGGGCATGCCGGGTTCTTCCAGGACCAAGCGGGTGATCCGTCCGGGTTCCCGCTGGGCGAGGACGGACGCCGCGTAGCCGCCGAGCGAGTGCCCGGTCAGGGCTATAGAGCCGATCCCGAGGGCGTCCAGCAGGCCGCGGATGTCGTCGCTGTACCCGGCCAGCGGGTAATCCCTGGCGCGGGAGCTGCTGCCGTGCCCGCGCAGGTCAGCTGCGATGACGCGGCGGCCGGCCGCCGCGAGGGCGGCGGCGAGGCGGCCCCAGGTGGCGCTGCTGCTGCTCCCGCCGTGCAGCAGGACCGCAGCGGGCCCGGTGGGGTCGCCGCTTTCCCGGAAGCTGACCGTCATTCCAGCAGCCGGGACCGTGCAGATCCGCGCCTGGTTACAGGTCCTCGTCATGGCTGCGGTCACGTCAGGATGGAGCTGCGGCGGGCGCGCAGGGCGTCGGCGATGGCCGGAGGCGCGGTGACGAGGGACCCCGCCTGGTAGGCGGCTGTGGGTTGTACTCAAGCGCAAGCTGCACCGACTGGGCGGCGGCGTGGCCCGCGAGCATTCCCGCGAGTGCCAGGGCCATGTCCAGTCCGGCCGATACCCCGGCGGCGGTCATGTACTTGCCGTCGGTCACGACCCGCCCGGCGGCCGGCACGGTGCCGAGTCCGGCAAGCTGGTCCATGGCCAGCCAGTGCGTGGTGGCGCGGCGCCCTTTCAGCAGACCGGCCGCCGCCAGAAGCAGCGACCCTGTGCACACCGACGTCGTCCAGGCGCTGCCGGCGTCCACGTCGCGCAGCCAGCCCAGCAGCGCCTCATCCGTCATGCGCGCGTGCTGCCCGGGGCCGCCAGGGACCACGATTACGTCGGCGTGCGGGACGCCGGCCAGGGCGGTGTCCGCGATCAGGCGCAGGGTGCCCTTCTCGTTCGCCACCGGGCCAGGCGCGTGCGCGGCGAAGATCACCTCCGTGCCCGGCAGGCTGGACAGGACCTCGTAGGGGCCGACGGCGTCCAGCGCAGTGAACCGGTCGAACAGCACGATGACGGCAAGCACGATCCATCCCTTCGGTGCGGGCAGCCCTGTCAGCGCCCGGTGCCCAGGTGCGCGTCGAGCGCGGCGCGCAGCAGCGGCTCAACGTCGGCGAGCCCTGTCGCGAGCTGGAGGCTGCCCCAGCCCCACAGCTGCGCGATGCCGTGCAGGCTCGCCCACAGCGCCCCGGCCACGACCTCGGGGGCGGCGTCTCCCGGCGTCCCCGCGTCGGAGACCAGCGCGGTGACCATGCGGAACAATGGCAGGCTGACCTCCCGCAGCCCCAGCCGGCCGCTTTCCAGCAGGTCGTGGCGGAACATCAGCTCGTACATGCCGCGGTTGGACGCGGCGAAGTCCAGGTAGGCGCGGCCCAGCGCCGCCAGCCGGGCGCGGGGATCGTCCGCGCTGCCCGCGGCGGCCTCGCCGAGCCGGGCGGCCAGGCCCGTGAAGCCCCGCCGGGCAATAGCCGACAGCAGCTCGAGGTGGGTCGGGAAGTACCGGCGCGGCGCGCCGTGCGATACCCCGGCCCGCCGCGCGATCTCCCGCAGCGACACCGCCGCGCTGCCCCCGCCTGCCACCAGCTCCGCCCCGGCATCGATCAGCCGGTCACGGAGGCCTGCCTCCAGCCCGCTCACAGGCACTGTCTACCACGATCAGTAGACAGTGTCTACGGAAGCTGGTAGAGAGGAACCGTGAACGACCCTCGTACTAGGCCGCCGCTCGTGCTGGCCAGCGGACCTGACGACGCCGGCGTCGCCGTCCTCACGCTCAACCGGCCGGAGAAGAAGAACGCGCTCTCTATCGCGCTGCGCGAGGAAGCCATCGCGATCCTCGGGCGGCTCGCTGGCGACGAGGCGGTCAAGGCCCTGGTCATCACCGGGAGCGGCGGCAGCTTCAGCGCGGGCTTCGACCTGCGGGAGTTCGCCGTCGCCGACCCGGGCCACCAGGAACGGCTGTGGCTGTCCTCGGACCAGTTCCATCATGCGGTGCACCGCTTCCCGGTGCCGGTGATCGCCGCCGTTGACGGGGTCGCCTACGGCGGCGGGTTCGACCTCGCCGTCCTGTGCGACCTGCGCATCGCCACGCACCGCGCGGCGTTCGCCCATCCCGAGACCGCGCAGGGGCCGGTCGTCTACGGGCCGCTGCACGACCTGGTCGGCGGCGCGATCGCCCGCGAACTGGTCCTGACCGGCCGCGCGGTCGGCGCCGCCGAGGCGCTGCGGCTGCACCTTGTCACCGAGGTCACCGGCCCCGGCGAGCTCACGGAACGGGCTCTGGCCCTGGCCCGGGAGGTCTCCCGGGCGCCCCGCGAAGTCCTGCTGCGGAACAAGGCGAAGTTCACGGCCCGCTCAGCTATCTCACCAGGGACGCCGACACTCGACCTGTGATCACGGCCAGCCGGCGGCGAGCAGTTAGCCGGGCCGTCACCGAGACCAGGCCGCGGAAAGATGAAGACTTCGCGGAGGGACACGGCGGCCATGACAGCCTGGAGCGCACGGGAACCAGCGCCTACCCGCACGCTCAGCGAGGCGGATTTCGATGTCCCCGTCGGCGACCGGTCCTTCGAGGACTACCAGCAAGGCGCGGTCTACGAGTACGGGTACGCAACCGTCGACCAGGAGGAGGTGGTCGCGTTCGCGCGACGGTTCGACCCGCAGCCGATCCACGCCGACGCCGGGTTCGCGGCGGCCGGCCCGTTCGGCGGCCTGATCGCGAGCGGCTGGCACACCGGCGCGATCTTCATGCGGCTGTTCGCCGACCATTATCTGTCACGGGTCGCCAGCCTCGCCTCCCCGGGGCTCGACGAGCTGCGCTGGCCCGCCCCAGTGCGGCCCGGGGACACGCTGCGGCTGCGCACCACCACAACCGAGACGCGACGGTCACGGTCCAGGCCCGACCGCGGCCTCGTCGTCACCCACGCCGAACTGCTCAACGCCGACGACAGCGTCGTGCTCAGCCTGAAGGCGATGAACCTGCTCCGCCTCCGCCGCCCGCGCGACTAGGCTTCCGCATGGCGGCCTCCGAGTCGGGGTGCCCTTAACAAACGTGTCACCCGGTCTAAACGAGCGTGTTTATCCCCCGGACGAGCTGGGCTTTTTGCAGGTACTCGCGATGTAGGCGCGGATCAGCCTCGTCGGCGGGGACTCGATAGCGTTTCGGTGGCCGCGTGGACGGCAGCAAGGCCTGGCTTGACGTAGCGCTGCACCGACCGCAGGCTCTTGTGCCCGGTCTTGGCCATGATCACGCTGGCGGAGACGTTGGCCTCGCCGAGGTGGGTGGCCGAGGAATGCCTGAGCTGGTGCAGTCTCAGGCCGTCGGCGTAGCGGGCGAGCAGGATGCGGGCGCGGTCGTAGCCCAGCCGGGCCCGGCCGGTCTCCGGGCAGATGTCGCGGGGGTCGGTGGTGGCCAGGCGGTGCGGGCCGGGCCGGTACTCGGACAGGAATAGCGGGCCGCGCTCGCGCCCGGCGGTCAGGCGGGGCAGCAGGTGCGCCGTGTCCGTGCCCCAGGTAATCCACATCGTGTCACCGCCCTTGGCTGTGATCCGGGCTTGCTTGTTGGGAAGGTCCAGGTCCTCGACGTTGAGCGCCAGGACCGCGCTGGCGCGGCTGGCGGACTCGTAGAGCAGCCGCCACAACGTCTTCTCCCGCAGCGGCACGTCCCGGCGGCGGCAGAGCCGGTCGATCCTGGGCACCCGGGCGGTTGCTGGCGGCAACACCGTCCAGGTCATCGGCCGCGACGCGGCCAAAGCCGCTGCATTCCGGCGCGTCCCTGCTGACCTGGGCGGGGCCTCGGGAACGTCGCCGGTCTTACGGCTTGTCTCACCCCGTCTCGCCGAGTCTCGTTAGCGCACGCGCTGGCTAGCGTGTTCGATGATGGCGAGGAAGTAGACGGTGGCGCCGTTGAGCAGGGTGACGGTGAATAAGTCGGTCGCGAGGATCCCTTCGCCTGACTGCCCAGGAACTCCGCCCAGGTCGGCCCCCACCTGCTCGGCGCGGAGGGGGGCCCCAGGGCCACCTACGACGATGCGGTAGCGGTGTTAGAGGACGCCGCGCAGATCCCGGCCTACCGGCTGCCCCAGGACCTGGCGATCGAGAAGATCCCGGCGGCACTGGCCGCGACCCGGGACGGGCTGGGCAACGCGCCCGCGACTCCCTGACCCGCGGGCCGTGCCAGGTGCCGGCCGCTGATGCCCGCGTCGGTCGCCGCGGGAATCAGCCCGGGAGCGTGATCACCACGCCGGTGTCCGCATAGGGAAAGGGGCCCTTGCCCAGGTGTCGCACACTGTCCAGCAGCCGGATGATTGGCACCATCAGGCCGTACTTGGCCTTCACCTTGGACGTGATCGCCTCGAAGTCCGGACCGGACCTCACCAGCTCAACGGTGCCGGTCACCGGCGTGGTGCCGGCTTTGACCCGGCCTCGGACGTCGCTCGGCTGCAGTGTCACGCTCGGGTTGTTCTGCAGCCGCTTGGCCTTGCCGGAGGCCGAGGAGGTCAAGAGGCCGACCCGGCCGCCGTCGAGTGGGACGATCCAGATCGCCGTCGCGACCGCCACCCCGGTCCTGCGGAAGGTGACCGCGGACACGTACTTCTCCTGCGAGATCGTCTGTTCGGCGTTGCTGCCAGTCATCTGCTTCTCCTCTCTAATGTGATCTCCGAGATCGGGATCTGCGTTGGTGAAAGGACGAACGGCGAAACCAGTAGAGGACACCTGCGGGAAGCCGGATCTCGGCAGAGGACCTAGTAGGCAGGGATCTCGCCGGGCTCCCTGTACGGGCGCTCAGCCGCCTGGGGCGACCTAGGGCTCATCCCGGTGAATCTGCACCGAGCAGGAGGAGCGGCGGCCCGCCCGCTGGCAGCACGAACTCGGCGAACAGCTGCGACATTGGCGGGGCGGCCCCAGCTGGTGTCTGATCAAGCCCGGGCGCGGTAATAGTGGTTATTTTTCGGCTTCGCGCCGCGGGGTGTCCTCTCCGGGCGGGCCCGTCCGTCCTTCTCACGGGTGGCGCTTGCCATCACGCGGAGAGAAACGAGGAGACCGATGACCAGCAAGACCACCGCAGCAGGATCCGACACCGACCGGCAGGCCATTCTCGACGTGCTCGCGGGCGTCTACAAGGCATGGGAAGCCAACGACGCCAACGCGTTCGTGGCCGACTACACCGGCGACGCCAGCGTGGTCCAGCCCGGCGTCTACAAGAAGGACCGCGAGGAGATCCGCACCACGATGGCCGCAGGGTTCGCGGGCCCGCTCAGCGGGTCGCGGGCGACCGAACACCCGGTGAACGTCCGTTTTCTCACCGACGACACGGCGGTAGTGATCGGCGAGGGCGGGATCATCTTCCCCGGGCAGGACGCTGTCCCGGGCGAGCGGCTGGTGCGAGCGACCTGGGTGCTGGTCAGGCGCGGCGGCAGCTGGCGCATCGCCTCCTACCACAACAGCCCCGCCAGCTAGGGTGTCGTCTTCCGGGTGCGGGGCGCTCCCTTCCGGGGAGCCGCCCCGCACCCGGATCCGAACAGTTGGGGTCCGCAACAGCGTTGGCACGGTCGCGATCGCCCAGGTACAACGGTGTGGACCTAGTCCGCCGAACGGAAGGAGCCTCGACGATGGCGCTGTACGTGGCCTTGTGCTATTACGACCGGGACCAGCCATGGGACGGAGTGCCGGACAAGGAGTCCACCCCCGAGTACACCGAGTTTGCCCGGCGGGCCACCGAGGCCGGGGTCATGCGCGGCGGTGAAGCTCTGTACCCGGTGACCATGTCGACGACCATCACCGTCTCGGGCGGCAAGGGCGGCGACGTCCTGCTGACCGACGGCCCGTACGCCGAGGCGAAGGAGGTCTTGGCCGGGTACTTCCTGCTGGAGGTGGCCGACCTCGACGAGGCCATCGCGTGGGCGGCGCAGATCCCGGCCGCCTGGCGGGGGAAGATCGAGCTTCGCCCGGTAGCCCCGGCACACGGCTAGGAGCACCCGGGCATGGACGCCGCCGACACTCTGGCCGAGGTGCTGAAGGGCGAAGGTCCCAGGATGCTGGCTACGCTGGCCAGGACCATTGGCGACCTGGCCGTCGCCGAAGACGCGCTCTCCGAGGCAACAATAACCGCCCTGGACGCCTGGCCCGAAACGGGGATCCCGGACAACCCGCGGGCCTGGCTGGCCGTGGTCGCCCGGCGCAAGGCGCTTGACCTGCTGCGACGCGAGTCAGCCCGGGCCGCCAAGGAGACCGCCGCGTTTCGGTGGGGAACCGGGGCCGCACCGGACCAGATCCAGGAGGCGATCGAGGCGATGGAGCCAGAGACCTCTCTGCGCGACGACATGCTGCGCCTGATCTTCACCTGCTGCCACCCGGCGCTGAGCCGTGAAGCCCAGGTGGCCCTCTCGCTGCGCACGCTGGCCCGGCTCGAGGTGCCGGCCATCGCCCGCGCCTTCCTGGTGCCTGAGGCCACCATGGCCAAGCGCCTGGTACGGGCCCGCGCCAAGATCACCACCGCCCGCATCCCCTACGCGATCCCCTCCGATGCAGAGCTTCCCGGCCGGCTGGCCGCCGTGCTGGCGGCGGTGTACCTGATCGCCACCGAGGCCCACGCCCCCACCGGCGGGGACACGGTGGCCCGGGTTGACCTCGGGGCCGAGGCGATCCGGCTGGCCCGCTTGCTGGCCAGCCTGATGCCCGACGAGCCCGAGACACTCTCCCTGCTCGCTTTGTTGCTGTTGACCTCGGCCCGCACCCCCGCCCGCACCGACGCCGACGGTAACCCGGTGACCCTGGCCGACCAGGACCGCACCCGCTGGAACCGAGCCGCGATCGCGGAGGGTTCGGCGTGGCTGTCCGAGGCGGTGGACCGGTCTGGCGGGGTCGCCGGGCCCTATCAGATCCAGGCTCACCTCGCCGCGGCCCACTCCACCGCGCCCAGCTGGCAAGAGACAGACTGGGACCGGATCGTCGGCCTCTACGACCTGCTCGGGTCGATCACGGCCAACCCGGTAGTGGCGCTCAACCGGGCGGTCGCGGTTACCGAGCGCGACGGCCCTGAGGCGGGATTGGCTGCCCTGAAGACCATCGCCGGGCTGGAATACTCCCATCTGTGGCACGCCGCCCTGGCGGACAACCTGCGCCGGCTTGGCCACGCGAGCGAGGCTGCTGGAGAACTTCACACCGCAGTGACCCTGGCACCCAGCGAAGCCGAACAGCGCCTCCTGCAAGACCGGCTGCGCGCTGTGCGATCCGAGCCCCGCTGACGGCCCTCCAGCTTCCCTGGATTTTCTCGCCGGGTGTGTCCCCCTTCGGGCCGTCCCCGGTCGCCCGCGACCTGGCCGCTATCTTGCCGATGGCGCCCGAGCTGGCCGGGCCGCCCCAGGAATCACCCGTCTGAATCTCAGCCGTCTGCACCTCGGGGCCGCGCCGGGCGTGGATGACCCGGGAAGGGGTTCGGTGGCGAGGTGACGCAGGACTTTCTCGTTGAGGGCGGCGAGGGTGTCGAGTTCGGCGGGGTGAACAGGTCGATGAAATGCCGGCGGACGTTGTGCACGTGCTGGGGCGCTGCGTCCTCGGTGGAGGGAGCGGGCCTGGTGACGGTCGCCGTTGTCCTCGGCAAAGCCTTCAAGGACAACAATCTCCCTTAGCATCAGCGCCCTCCGCTGAGCAGGGGCCGCCACCGGACCAGAGTTACCGCAGCTCAGACCCCGAGCTGGCGGACCAGACCGGGGCGTGCGGCCAGCGCACGGTCCACGGATCCCCCGCCTGGTGGCGGTGTAGCCGCAGCAGAGTGGAGCCGATGCCCGCGGCGCCCTGGAAATACGTCGTCTCGGGCGGCAGGTCCGGCTCGGGCTGGCGGTATTCGAAGTTCGACCAGCGCGCTCCGGCCTGGTCGGTGATGGTCCGGTCGCAGATGTCGTCGGCCAGGGTGACGGCAAAGGACAGGTCACCGGGCCGGTCCTCAAGCCGGTGCAAGTCCAGGAAGAATTCGGCTACCCCGGCCGAACCGCAGCACCGGGCCACGTTGTCCCAGAAGCCGGGTTCCCGCCGCTCCGGGATGCCGCTGATCAGGTCGGCGCGCGCGGCGCGGCGCAGCCAGGTTCGCCAGCTGGCCTCGCCGGTGGTCAGCTCCAGCTGCCGGAACAGCCAGCCCAGGCCGGGCGGCCCGTGGCACCAGCCCAGGGTGAACTCCTGCGTGCCGCCGGGATCGTGGTGGAAGGCCGCGCAGGTGCCGGCGTCGGTGCGGACCGTGGTCATGATCCAGTCCACCGCGGCCAGGCTGGCGTCCAGGAACCGCTGCTCGCCGGTGACCTGCGCCAGCCGGGCCAGGAAGAAGCCGATGCCGGCCGCACCATGGGCGAAGTTAGGGAAGCGGCGCTTGTCGCCGGGCCGCCGGGCCTCGTAGCCGGGGCCGAGCGACCAGCGGATACCGGCCGGAGCTTGCTCGGCCTCGGCGATCAGCCAGTCCCCCGCGCCGGCCGCCATCTCCAGTGCCCGCGGGCCGAGGTGGTCGGGCCCCAGCGCCAGCAGGAGGCAGCCGATGCCGGCCGTGCCCCACAGCACCTCGGTCAGGCCGTGCCACTGCACCTGGCGGCCGGTCACCGAGGCGCTGGCCTCGACCGTCCCCATGACCCGCCGGGCCAGGTCACGGGCCTGCTCGTCCCCGGCCGCGACGGCCAGTTCGTCGAGCACCACGGCCCAGCCGCCGATGCCGGTGAACAGCCCGCAGCCCGCCCACTCGGTCGCCGAGGGGGCCAGGTTGGCCTCCATCCAGCGAGCGCCGTGGCGGGCCGCGGCCAGCCAGCGGTCATCCCCGGTGGTGCGGAACGCCTCCACGAAGAACATCACCGGGGCCGCCGTCCCCCAGGCGACACCGGGAGCGACTTCGGCGGACACGCCCGGCTGGACCGGCCAGAACCAGCCGTCCGGGCTCTTTTCCGCCGTCGCAAGCAGCCAGTCCCCCGCCCGTTCGGCCGCTTGGAGGTAGCGCACAACTCGCAGCCTAACCCGCGGGCCCCGGCGTCGCTGCTGTGGGCAGATCTGCTCACGGCAGCGTGCGCGCCCCAGGCGGACCGGCCTGCCGCAAGCTGGAGGCATGGCTCACGACGACAAGCCCCCGCTGTTCAGCGAGCGGGCCCGGGAACAACTGCTGCACCAGCGGATTCTGGTGCTCGACGGAGTGCTCGACGACGACAACGGGACGCTGCTGGCGACCCAGTTCCTGACGCTGGCGGCCGAGGATCCCGCAGCCGGCGTCGCGCTGTGGATCAACTCACCGGGCGGCTCGGTGCCGTCCATGCTGGCCATCCGGGATGTCATGCGGCTGGTGCCGTGCGACGTCTCCACGCTGGCGCTCGGGCTGGCCTGCAGCGCCGGGCAGTTCCTGCTCTCGGCGGGCACCAAGGGCAAGCGGTATGCGCTGCCGCACGCACGCATCCTCATGCACCGCGGCTCGGCCGGGATCGGTGGCAGCGCCGTCGACATCGAGGTCCAGGCCGACGACCTGCGGCATACCGTCGACACAGTGCTCGGGCTGATCTCCGCGGACACCGGCCAGCCGGTCGAGCGCATCTTCGATGACTCCCTGCACGACCACTGGTACACCGCCACCGAAGCGCGGGAGTACGGCTTCATCGACGAGATCGTCGGGACCTTCGACCAGGTCATGCCGGCCAGGAAGCACCACATCGGATTGAAGGGCGGCGTCTCATGAGCAGCTACACCATCCCGAACGTCATTGCCCAGCACCCGCGTGGCGAGCGGATCATGGACGTGTACTCGCACCTGCTGACCGAGCGGATCGTGTACCTGGGGACGGGGATCGACCCCGGTGTGGCCAATGCCCTCATCGTCCAGCTGCTGCACCTGGAGGCGGAGAGCCCCGAGCAGGAGATCAGCCTGTACATCAACTGCGAGGGTGGGGACCTGCCGCCCATGCTGGCGGTCTACGACACCATGCGGTACATCCAGGCCCCGGTCGCGACCACTTGCGTGGGCCAGGCCATCGGTGTCGGGGCCGTGCTGCTCGCGGCCGGCGCGGCCGGGCGCCGGGC
>JBAPYC010000709.1:0-6021 GCA_049284535.1 Streptosporangiaceae bacterium | reverse complement strand
GGGCCGGCCGTGGCCTTGTCGGCGAGCTGCCATTCCCGGATGATGGCCGCGCCCGCCGGGCCGGGGTCGAAGGCTCCGCGGCGGAAGCACCCGGCCGCCGTGAGCGCCCGGATCCGCGGATCATGGTTGGGAACATCCTGCAGGTATGCGGCCGCGTCCAGCAGGGACACGACGCTGCGGCCCACGTGCGCCGGGCTGGCGCCCGCGCTGTCCAGCCGCCACCAGGCCCGCTCCCGCAGGAACTGGGCAATGAGTATCGCCTTAGGGCTGTCGATCACGAAGGGTAATGGTAGTCAGCACTCAGCGTGAACGGGTGTCGTCTGCGGAAATGGACAGGTACGGCGCCAGGTAGCGGGTCAGGACCGCCTTGAGCTCGGCGACGAACCCCGCCCGTTCGGCCCCTTCGGCCGCGCCGATGACCGGCAGCATCGCCTTGTAGACACAGATGCAGACCTGGACGCACCGGTCGCGGTCGGCGGCGGGCAGATCGGGCGCGCGCGCCGCCAGCAGGGCGTCCAGGCGCTCGGTCGCGACGGCGTGCAGGTGGTGGGCTGGCGCCTCGCGGAGCCCGGGATCGCCCGACTCGCCGTCGAACAGCGCGGCCGCGCCGGGCTGGTCCAGGTTGACCGTGACCAGCACGTCGATGGTGCGGCCGATGAGCTCGCCGGCCGGTGCCGCGGACTCCTCGCCGGCCAGCACCTCGGCCTCCGCGGCCCGCATCTGGCTGGCGTAGCGGGTGCCGAGGCCCTCGGCGATGGCGGCCTTGTTCGCGAAGAACTGGTACAGCGTGCCGGGCGAGACGCCCGCCCGTGCGGCGATGGCGTTGGTGGTGGTCGCCTCGTACCCGGCCTCGGCGAAGACCGACGCGGCCGCGTCGAGCAGCTGGGCCATGCGGCGCTCGCCGCGGGCCTGCCGGCGTGGCCGGGACGGCTCGGTGTCAGTATCTGGCCCGGCACCTGCGCCGGGACCTGGGCCTGCATCGGTGCCTGGGCCTGCAGCGGGGCCGGGACCGGAGCCTGGGCCGGGGCTGGTCATGCTGGCGTCCCCTTCGTAATTCGGTTGACTAATACGAGCAAAGGCTCGTATTTTGAAAAGCGAGCTATCGCTCGTATTTCTACCCGCCGACCTGCCGGCAACGCAAGGGCCCGGAGTCCGGCTGGCGGCGCGACGAGGGAGCAGATGATGTCCGGCCAGGTAGAGACGCAGATAAAGACACGAATAGATCCGCTGGCCGGAGTCGGCCAGACCATCCTGGTCACCGGGGGCTCGGGCTTCCTGGCCCGATGGTGCCTGATCGAGCTCGCCCGCCGCGGTTACGCGCTGCGCACCACGGTGCGCGATCCGGCCGCGGGGGCCGGGCTGACCGCCATGCTGCGGGCCCAGCTGGGCCAGGAGTACCCGCTGAACGTACTGACCGCCGACTTGTCCTCCGAGGCCGGGTGGCCCGAGGCCGCCGAGGGCTGTGACGCCGTCCTGCACACGGCCTCGCCGTTCCCGGCCACGGCCCCGAAGGATCCCGGCGAGCTCATCGTCCCGGCCACCGAAGGCACCCGGCGGGTGCTGCGCGCGGCGCTGCGGGCCGGGGTGAGGCGGATCGTGGTCACCTCCTCCTCATCGGCCGTGGCGACCGATCCGCGGCCGGACGGCGGCCCGGCCACCGAGGGGCAGTGGACCGACCCGTCCCGGCCCGGGATCCGGGCGTACGTCCGGTCCAAGACGCTGGCGGAGCAGGCGGCCTGGGACCTCGTGCGCGAGGCCGGGGCTGAGCAGCGGCTGGCCGTGGTGGCTCCGGCTACCCTGCTGGGACCGGTGCTGGGCGGGCGGCTGTCCTACTCGGTCACGGCCGTGGACCAGATGCTGCACGGTTTCTGGCCCGGGTTGCCCCGGCTGGGCTTCTCCTTCGCCGACGTGCGCGACGTCGCCGGGCTGCACCTGCTGGCCATGACGTCCCCGGCCGCGGCGGGCGAGCGGTTCCTGGGCGCCGGCCCGTTCCTGTGGCTGACCGACGTGGCCGGGATCCTGCGGCGCCGGCTCGGCCTGGACGCGGGCCGGGTGCCCACCCGCCAGCTGCCCGACGTGCTGGTCCGGGTGGCGGCCCGGTTCAGCCCGGGCCTGCGCCAGGTGTCCGGCGACCTGGGCCGGCGGGTCGATTTCTCCGCGGAGAAGGCGCGGACGTTGCTCGGCTGGTCACCGCGGCCGGTCGAGGACACCATCGCCGACTGCGGGCGGAGCCTGCTGCCCCGCTCGGCGCCGGCCGTGGCGGCCCTGACCGGAGCCGTGGCCCCGGCCTGAGCTGCTGCCCGGGCCGGTGCCGCTGCCTGGGGTCGTGCTCAGATGTCGATGCGGGACGGGTCGAGCTCGGCCGCGCCGCTGACGATGAAGTCGCGGCGGGGAGCGACCTCGGTGCCCATCAGCAGGTTGAAGATGTCCGTGGCCCCGGCCGCGTCCTCGATCCTGATCCGGCGCAGGGTGCGGTGCCGGGGGTCCATGGTCGTCTCGGCCAGCTGGGAGGCGTCCATCTCGCCCAGGCCCTTGTACCGCTGCACCGGCTCCTTCCAGCGCTGGTTGTGCCGCCCCAGCTCCAGCAGGGTCCGGTTCAGCTCAGCGTCGGAGTAGGTGTACCGGTACTTGTGCTGGCCCTTGCGCGGGTTGGTCAGCTCGATCCGGTGCAGCGGCGGGACCGCGGCGAACACCCGGCCCGCGTCGAGCAGCGGCCGCAGGTACCGGTGGAACAGGGTCAGCAGCAGGGTGCGGATGTGGGCGCCGTCCACGTCCGCGTCGGCCATGAAAATGATCCGCTGGTAGCGGGCCGAGTCCAGGTCGAACGAGCTGCCCGAGCCCGCCCCGATGACCTGGATGATCGAGGCGCACTCGGCGTTCTTGAGCATGTCCGCCAGCGATGCCTTCTGCACGTTGAGGATCTTGCCCCGGATCGGGAGCAGGGCCTGGAACTCCGAGTCCCGGGCCAGCTTGGCCGTGCCCAGCGCCGAGTCACCCTCCACGATGAACAGCTCGCTGCGGTCGTCGGCCGCCCGGCAGTCGACTAGCTTGGCCGGCAGCGACGAACTGGCCAGCGCCGACTTGCGCCGCTGGTTGTCGCGGTGCTCGCGGGCGGCGATGCGCGCCTTGGCCGCCGAGACGACCTTCTCCAGCACCGCGCGGGCCTGCTGCTTGGCGCCACGCGGCGGGGTCTCGAGGTAGGCCTTGAGCTGGCTGCCCACCACCTGGGAGACGATCCGGGTCGCGGCCGGGGTGCCGAGCACCTCCTTGGTCTGGCCCTCGAACTGCGGCTCGGGCAGCCGGACCGACACGATCGCGGTGAGGCCCTCGAGCACGTCCTCCTTGGTGACCGGCTCGTCCCCGTTCTTCAGCAGCCGGGCCGCGCGGAGCTGGTCGTTCATGGTCCGGACCAGGGCCCGCTCGAAGCCGGTCACGTGCGTGCCGCCGTGCGGGGTGGTGATGACGTTCACGAACGAGCGCACCACCGTGTCATAGCTGGTCCCCCACTGGACCGCCACGTCGACCATCAGCTCGCGCTCGACCTCGGTCGGGGTCATGTGCCCGCGGTCATCCAGCACCGGCACGGTCTCGGTGAAGTGCCCCGAGCCGGTCAGCCGCAGCACCTCGGTGACGGGCTCGCCCGAGCCCAGGTGCGCGCAGAACTCGCTGATGCCGCCGTCGAAGCGGAACTCCGCCTGCCGGGGCTCCTCAGGTCCGGCCTGCACGCCGTCGGCGGCCAGGCCGGGCAGGATCCCCGCGGGCTCCTCGCGGACGCTGATGGTCAGGCCCGGTACCAGGTAGGCGGTCTGCCGGGACCGCTCCACCAGCGCGTCGAAGCTGAACCGGGCGTCCTTGATGAACACCTGACGGTCCGGCCAGAACCTGATCCTGGTCCCGGTAGTCTTCTTCTGCACCCGGCCGAGCTGGCGCAGGCCGGACTTGCGGCTGAAGTCGGCGGCCGGGCCGGGTCCGCTGAACTCGCCGGTGACGCCGCGGCGGAAGCTGGCGCCCCAGGTGTGCCCCTCGCGGTCGACCTCGATGTCCAGCCGCGCGGCCAGCGCGTTGACCACCGAGGCGCCGACGCCGTGCAGGCCGCCGGAGGCGGTGTAGGAACCGCCGCCGAACTTGCCGCCCGCGTGCAGCCGGGTCATCACCAGCTCGACGCCGGTGAGCTTGGTCTTGCGCTCGACGTCAACCGGGATGCCGCGGCCGTTGTCGGCCACCTCGGCCGAGCCGTCGGCGTGCAGGATCACCTCGATACGGGTGCAGTGCCCGCCCAGCGCCTCGTCCACGGCGTTGTCGAAGATCTCGCTCAGGCAGTGCTGCAGGCCGCGGCCGTCGGTGGACCCGATGTACATGCCGGGACGCTTGCGCACCGCGTCCAGGCCCTCGAGGACCGAGAGATGGCGGGCGGTGTACGCGTCGGCCGGGGTGCTGTCAGCAGGCGTCCGGGGGGCGGTGGTGAGGGTGGGCACAGCCGGCCGATCTCCTTTCGCGATACGGGATTCGCGAGACGGGACGTGGCCCGTGCGGGCCCCATCCGAAAATATTAGCGTTCAGCGCGGTGTGCTCACGGCATGCCGCGCGGTGCGCACCGCGGAAATCCCAGACGGAGCCCCGCGAATGCATCAACCCCGGCGATTCTGGGTATTGCTGTAAATGGAGACACACGGTGCCTGTGTGCTTCCGGTGCGACGTCGGAGTACCGGGAGGATGCAGGCACCGTGTGACTGTAGCGGCAGCTGTGACCTCGTTCGGCCTGGGAGTGGTTTCGCTTGTGGCGTACACCACTCGGAGTGGGGAACGCTGACGCTTGGGTATGTGTTGTGCTGAGCTGTAAGGGCAGTAACTGGAAGCCAGAAGGCCGTAAGAAGCCGGAGGCACGACGCGAAGGAAGGCGACGTTGACTGGAGCGATAGCCCCCACCAAGCCGCTGACCGCGCTAGATGTGTGCGATCGATGCGGCGCCCAAGCCTACGTTCGCGTGCTACTCGCTAACTCAGGGGAACTGCTGTTCTGTGCACACCACGGCCGGGAGCACGCCAAGGCCCTGGCCAAGGTTGCCGTCGACATTCAGGACGAGAGCAACCGGCTGTCGGAGCCGCCACCCCAGTAGTTAGCAAGCAGCCAGAACCGGCAAGGACGCCGGCGCCATTCCCAAGATTGGCGTCGGCTTCTTTGTACCCTCTGGCACCCGCAGGCTCTGGCGCGATCCGCGTTCCGGGCGTCTGCCCGTGAGACGTTTTCGCTATTTCGTTCGATTCTGGCACGCCGGTCCGGGATGCCGGGCGCAGCGGCGACCAGAACCATTGCGGTGAGCCCATCTCACAAGCCCGGCCAGCCCCTCGCGTCACAACCTAGTCTCTCGCGTCAACCTAGGCCCTCGCGTCAACCTAGGCCCTCGCGTCAACGTTGGGGATTATCCAGGCTTCGGGGTAATTCAAGGGGATTGGGATCCACTGGATCTTCCCCATAACCCGGATCCTCCCGGAAAGTATCCGGGTGGCGAAGAACGGACGCCTCAGCTGAGCTGCTCGGCCAGCGTGACGATGATGCCCTCGGGACCGCGGACGTGGCAGAGCCGGTAGCTGTCCTTGTATTGCTCCACCTCGCCAACGAGTTCGGCGCCATGGGCCTGCAGGCGGGCCAGGACGTCCTCGGTGTCGTCGACGGCGAACATGATGCGGGGATGCCCAGCGCGTTCGCTGGCGCGTTCGGCTCGGCGCTGACCGCCGCCGGGATGTGGAACTTCGTCAGCTCGAGCCGCTCGTGGCCGTCCGGAGTCCGCACCATGACGATGTCGGACCGGACATCGTCGAGCCCGACGACACGGTCCACCCACCGTCCCCCGACTGTCGCCTTGCCCTCCAGCTCCAGCCCAAGTTCGATAAGAACGCGGTAGCAGCTTCGAGGTCGTCGACAACAATGCCGACGTTGTCCATCCGCTGGATCGTCATGTCCTCCAGCATAGGGGCCAGGACGGTTCCGGGCTTGGCGCCCGGGCCGCGCGGCGGCCGGCGG
>JBAPYC010000708.1:0-14625 GCA_049284535.1 Streptosporangiaceae bacterium | reverse complement strand
GTGACAACCTGACCAACGAGCACAACGTCGCCGCCGCGCGATCCGCGATCCGCTTCCCCCGCCCGGCCCGCCCGGCTGCGCCGCTCCCCGCCGGCGCCAACCTGAGCATTCCCGGCCTCAGCTCCTTCATTACTCCCGACGCCAGCTTCTACCGGGTCGACACCTCCGTGCTCGCCCCCCAGGTCAAACCGGCCACCTGGCAGCTCCGGATTCACGGGATGGTGCAACGCGAGATCATTATCAACTTTGCCGAACTCCTCCGGCGTCCCCTCATCGAGGCCTACGTCACGCTCACCTGCGTCTCGAACCCGGTCGGTGGCCCGTACGCCGGTAACGCCAAGTGGCTGGGCGCCAGCCTGGCCGACCTGATCCGCCAGGCCCGCCCCCTAGCCGGAGCCAGCCAGCTGCTGTGCACCTCGGTGGACGGCTTCACCTCGGGAACCCCGCTGCAAATCGTGCTCGACGGCCGCAACGCCCTGCTCGCCGTGGCCATGAACAGCGAGGCGCTGCCGGTCGTGCACGGTTTCCCGGTACGCATGGTGGTGCCGGGGCTGTACGGATACGTGTCCGCGACTAAATGGGTCACCGACATCGAGGTGACCACGTTCGCGGCGGCCCGCGCCTACTGGGTCCAGCAAGGCTGGGCGCAGCAGGCGCCGATCAAGACCGAGTCCCGGATCGACGTGCCCGCCGACGGCGCGTCGCTCGCTCCCGGCCGCATAGCGGTGGCGGGCGTGGCGTGGGCCCAGCACAAGGGCATCGCCGCCGTAGAGGTGCGCCTCAACGGCGGCTCGTGGCACGAGGCACGTCTGGCCGTGGTGCCCGGCATCGACACCTGGCGGCAGTGGGTGTGGGAATGGCAGGCCACACCCGGCAACTATCAGATCGAAGCCCGCGCCACCGACCAGACCGGCTACACCCAGACCGCCCTTCAGGTCCCGACGGTCCCCAACGGCGCCTCCGGCTACCCCTCCGCCCAGGTCGCTGTCCGCAGCTCCTGAGCTCTCAGTTGGCGGCGGTGAAGCGCTTGCGGCGGTACTTGGGCTGCTCGATCTCATCGAGCAGAGCCACGGCGTAATCCTCCGCGGAGATGGACTCACCGGCGGGGGAGTCGCCGGCGCTGCGGTAAGCGCCGGTGCGCTCGCCCGGCTCGATGAACGGGGCGGGTGAGAAGAAGGTCCAGTCGGTGCCGTCGTCCAGTCCGCGGAGGTATTCCAGCGCCTCGGCCGCGATGAGCGCCTCGGGGCGGTAGATCTCCGGGAAGTAAGGCTGGTCAACCAGGCGGCCGCCGTCCACAAGCAGCGAGCCTGCACCGCCGACGACGACCAGCCGCGCGGCACCGAGCGTCTCGGCCAGGGTGCGCACATCCGCCAGGTACTCACGCCGGTCACCTCCGGTGCGGCTCGGGCCGATCGCGGACACCACGACATCCGCCTCGGCGGCAATGCGCTTGGCCAGGTCGGCGTCGCCCGCGTTCCCGGTCACCGCGTGGGTGCCGGCCGGCTGGGCGCCGCCCGAGCGGGTAATGCCGGTGACCTCGTGCCCCCGCGCCAGCGCCTCGGCCGCCACCCGGCTGCCGATCATGCCGCTAGCTCCGTAAATCGCGACCCTCATCGTTGCTCCTTCAGTTCAGCATGGTCATAAGCTGCCAGAACCGAAAGTACCCGTTGGATATTAAGCACTTCAACGTGCTATAAGTACCTCATGGTTACTATTGCCCGTCCGCGTCTGTTCGATCAGCTCAAGGCGGCTCGCACGCACGCCGCCCAGGGCAATCTCTTCGACCCTGATTGCCCGACGCGGCTCGTGCTCGACCGGATCGGCGACAAGTGGACCGTGCTCGTCGTCCTGCTGCTCGGCGACGGCCAGATGCGCTTCTCAGAACTGCGCGGCCACCTCGGCCGGGTCGCGCCCAAGGTGCTGACCCAGACGCTGCGCCGGATGGAACGCGATGGCCTGGTGACCCGCGAGATCTTCGCCGAGGTCCCGCCGCGGGTGAACTATGCGCTCACCGACCTCGGGCAGTCGCTCATCGAGCCGATCATCGTCCTCGGCGACTGGGCCGAGATCAACGTCGGCCGCATCACCGCAGCCCAGGCGGCCTACGACGCCCGCGATAAGTAACGACCAGCCGTCGCTAGCAGTGGGCGCCGCCGTCAGCGACGCCCTCAGGAATGTCACTGCCCGCTGCCAAAGTGGACGCCATGCACCGAAGGGGGCACCATGAGTGTCGTGACGATCGCCGAGGCCTGGCCCGCCGCCGGCCGCCCATTCACCGTCGCCGATTTGGACCGGATGCCAGACGACGGGCGCCGGTACGAGCTGCTTGAGGGAGCTCTCGTCGTGAGCCCCCGGCCGACAACGGTTCACCAGTTCGTCGCAATGCGCCTGCTCCGCACGCTAGCCGATGCCTGCCCGGACGAGCTCTGCGTAATGCCCGAACCAGCCGTCGAACTCGGCCCGCAGACCGAGTTCGACCCTGATCTCGTGGTCGTCCGCATGGACCAGGTCGGCGGCGCGAAGTTCACCGAGCCGCCGCTCCTTGTCGTCGAGATCCGGTCGCCCAGCACCGCCCTCATCGACCTGAACAGGAAGAAGACCGCGTACGAAAACTTCGGGGTTCCCTCCTACTGGATCGTGAATCCTGACCCGCCCCAGCCAGAGCTGACCATCTTCGAGCTGCAGGGCAGCCACTACGCTCTTACCCCGATAGCCTCAGCGGCCTTCACCGCCAGCCGGCCCTTCACCGTCACCATCACTCCAGCCGACCTGACCCGCGGACTGCCTCACTAACGCGCGGAAGCGCCAGCTTCGCAGTCCACCCCATCCCTCACTCACCCCACCCCGTAACAAGATCGTGGTGATTTCGGGCACTGTGGTGATTTCAGTGCACCATAGAGCGCCCTTTTAACCACGATGCCCGGATCCACCACGCAAATGTGGCTGCTGCGCCTGGAGAAGCGAGGCGGCACGGCCAAGCGAGGCGGCGCGGTCACGCGACAGCATGCAGACCGCCCGTTCGGCCGTCATGCCCGGACGTAGGGGATGCTGCGCCTGGTTATGCCGCGAGCGCCAGCTCTCCTACTCCCGGCGGCGGTCGGCCGCACCAGCCCACGGCGCGGCGGCTTCCCCCGCGCCGACGTTGGCCGACAGGTAGCCGAGCAGGGTGCTGAGCGTCTCCAGGTCTGAGTCGGTGAGACCCGCCCGCAGCCTGGCATCGAAGGCGATCGCGGTGTCCCGGAGGCGCACGAAGGCCGCTTCGCCGGCTTCGGTCAGCGCGACCACCTGAACCCGCCGGTTCGCGGCGTCGCGTGTCCGGGTGACCAGCCCGCTGGCGTCCATGGCGTTCAGGTGGTGCGTCAGCGTGGCCTCGCGCACCCCGACTGCCTCGGCGAGTTCCCGCTGGTTGGCAGGCCTGCGGATCTTCAGGTTGAGCAGGATCAGCCAGACCGGCAAGGTGCCGCCCGCCTCGCCGAGAGCCTCGTCGAACGCGCGCTCCACCACACGGGCCGCATGAGTCAGGCGGAGCCCGATCGGGAGCGGAAACGGTGCTGACACGTCGGCCAGCGTATCACTAAGCATAGACATCTAAGAGATTGACATCTAACTCTTAGACATCTAACCTTCTGGCTGAGCGGTGGCCGCAAACCGGGGCCGGCCGCCGCGGCACGGCGAGAACGGCACAGCGAGAACGGCACGGCGAGAAGGGACCTGCGTGATGTGCGAACCCGCAGTTGAGGCTCACGACCTCCGGAAGGCCTTCGGCCAGGTGCAGGCGCTGGACGGGCTGAGCCTGGCGGTGACCGCCGGATCCGTGCTGGGGCTCCTCGGGCCGAACGGGTCGGGCAAAACCACCACCGTGTCCATCCTCGCCACCTCGCTGCGTCCCGATGCCGGCCGTGCGACCGTCGCCGGCCTGGACGTAGTGACGCAGGCGCCGCAGGTACGCCGCGTTATCGGCCTGGCGGGCCAGTTCGCGGCCGTGGATCCCAACCTGACCGGACGGGAGAACCTCGCCCTGATCGGGCGGCTCTCCCGGCTCGGCCGAAGGCAGGCCCGGATCCGCGCCGACGAGCTGCTCGCCAGCTTCGGCCTGAACGCGGCGGCCGGCCGGCTCGTGCGCGGCTACTCGGGTGGGATGCGGCGCCGGCTCGACGTGGCCGCGGCGCTGCTGCACCAGCCGGAGGTGCTGTTCCTCGATGAGCCCACCACCGGCCTGGACCCGGAGAGCCGCTTCGTGCTGTGGGACTCGGTGCGGGAGCTGGCCAGGACCGGCACCACCGTGCTGCTGACCACCCAGTATCTGGAAGAAGCCGACGCGCTGGCCGATCAGGTGGTGATCATCTCTGCCGGGCGCGTGGCCGACACCGGTACCCCCGCCGAGCTGAAGGCCCGGTTCGGGTCGGCGGTGTTCCATCTGGGTTTCGGCCAGCAGGAGGCCGCTCGGGCCGCCCAGACGGCGCTGGATTCGGCAGGCTACCGGCCGCAGCGCGACGGCGCCGGCCTGCAGGTCCGGTCCGCTGCCGGTTCCGGCGAGCTCGCCGGCCTGCTGCGTGCCCTGGACGGCCGGGCACCTGACCCGGTGTCCGTCGAGGTGCGGGAACCCACCCTGGACGATGTGTTCCTTTCTCTCACCCGTGGAGGCGAAGCAGCATGAGCACGATCGCCATCGCGCCCCGCCAGATCGCCCCCGGCCGCGTCGCGGCGGCGGCCAGGACTGTGGCCGACGCGCTCTCGGACACCGCCGACGTCGCCTGGCGCAACGTGCTGACCCAGCTGCGCACGCCCCAGGCGCTGGTGTTCACCATCGTCCAGCCAGTGATCTTCGTGCTGCTGTTCCGCTACGCGTTCGGCGGCGCGATCCGCGTGCCCGGGATCAACTACGTGGACTTCCTGATGCCCGGCATCTTCGCGCAGACGGTCGCCTTCGGCGCCGTCGGGACCGCGGTCGGGCTCTCCGGTGACGTGCGAACCGGCATCCTGGTCCGCTTCCGCACCCTGCCGATGGCCCGGATCGCCGTGCTCGGCGGCCGGACCGTCGCCGACCTCGCCCGCAACCTGCTTGTCGTCGCGGTCATGACCGGCGTCGGCTTCGCCGCCGGGTTCCGCAGCCCGCACGGCGCCGGTGGCCTGTTCGCCGCGCTCGGCCTGGTGGTCGCGTTCGGCTACGCGATCTCCTGGGGTTTCGCGTCCCTGGGCCTGCGGGTCAGTGACCCCGAGGCGGCCCAGGCGGCGGCGGTGCCCGTGCTGTTCCTGCTCGTCTTCACCTCCGCCGCCTTCGTGCCTTCCACCTCCATGCCCGGCTGGCTGCAGGCGTTCGGCACCCATCAGCCGGTCGACGCGCTGGTCAACGCCGAACGGGCGCTGATCCTTGGCGGGCCGGCCGCACATGACGTCCTCATCTCGCTGGCGTGGAGCGGCGGCCTGCTGGTCGTGTTCGCCCTCCTCGCCGCCCGCACTTACGCCCGCATGGGCCGCTAACCGAAAGGAGAAATGGCATGAACACACTAGACGGGCAGATCGCCCTGGTAACCGGCAGCACTCGGGGCATCGGGGCGGCCATCGCCGCCGAGTTCGCGCGCGGGGGAGCGGCCGTCGCCGTGCACGGGCGTGACCAGGCCGCCGAGGACAGCGTGGCGGCCGCGATCGTCCGCGACGGCGGCAAGGCCATGGCCGTGACCGGCGACGTCACCGAGTTCGGCCAGGTCGAGTCGGTGCGCCGCCAGATCGAGGACGCCTGGGGGCCGGTCGGCATCCTGGTCGCCAACGCCGGCGGCAGCTTCACCCCGCCCGCGCCGCTCGAGCAGATCCCGGAAGACGGGTGGCGCGCGACGGTCGACGGCAACCTGCTGGCCACGTTCCTCACGCTGAAGAGCTTCCTGCCCGGGATGAAGGAGCGCCGCCAGGGCACGATCATCACCATCGGCTCGGCCGCGGGGCGCCGCGCCGACCCTCGCTCGCCCATCCCGTACGCGGCCGCCAAGGCGGGCATCGCGCTGATGACGCAAGATGTCGCCGCCCAGGCGGGCCCGTTCGGGATCCGCGCCAACTGCATCACCCCGGAAACCATCCTGACCGAAGGCAACCAGAACCGGATCCCGGCGCAGGTGCAGGCATCGCTCGCCGACGCGCACCCCCTCAAACGGCTCGGCACGCCGCAAGACGTCGCGGCCGCCGCCGCGTTCCTCGCCTCCGGCCAGGCCGCCTGGCTCACCGGCGTGATCCTCGACGTCGCCGGCGGCGCCGTACTCATCTGACCATCCCCAGCCGACGACCATCCCCAGCCAAGGAGCCCGATCGTGGCAGCCAGCCAGCCCCCAGTCAGCCAGCCCCCAGCCAGCCAGCCCCCAGCCAGCGAGCCCGCAATCAACCCAGCCGCAATGCAGCGGCGAGCGCAGATCATGCGCGCGGTCAACGTCCCGATGCGGGCAGCGCTCAGCCTGCCGCTCGCCACGCCGCTCAGCGCGAACCTGATGCTCATCTTCTATGCCGGCCGCAAGAGCGGGAAGCCCTACCGGCAGCCGGTCAGCTATGTGCGTGACGGCGACGTGCTGCTCACCCCCGGCGGCGGCCGGTGGACGCTCAACCTGGCCGACGGCCGGCCGGTCCAGATCCGGTTGCGCGGCCGCAACGTGGCCGCCCGGCCGGAACTGGTCACCGATCCCGCCGAGGTGGAGCGGCTGCTCGGCGTGATCGCCGAGAAGAACCCGCGGGCGACCCGGTTCATCCCCATCCCGCGCCGTCCCGACGGGCGTCTTGACCCCGATGCCCTCGACGCCGCGCTCCGGCACGGCTTCTGCATCGTGCGCTGGCATCTCGCGGAGCAGGGACGGCACTAAAGCCCCGGTTCACAGCAGGCCCCGGTTCACCGCGGGCCCCGGTTCACAGCGGCGAGCTGGCGACGATTCGTTGCAGGGTGCGGCGTCCCATGGTGCTCATCGCCGGGTTGGTGGTGTCGTAGTACCAGACGGCGCCGATCGCCTGCTCGAACGCCCAGGCTTTGCTGCGCTCCACCTCCAGCTCGTCGCAGCCCAGCTCGGCGAAGAACGCCGCTCGTGGCCCGTCGTGCAGCAGGTGCCATCCGGCGATGACATCCAGCGCCGGGTCAGCCGGGCCGAAGCCGCCGCAGTCCAGGATCCCGGCTAGCCGGCCGTTGCCGACCAGCACGTTCGGCGGGATGAGATCGCCGTGAGTCATCACATCGCCGGTGGTCCTCGGCAGCTCACGCAGACGGCGCCACAGTGCTGTGAGCCGGGGCACGTCGAGCAGATGCTCGCTGCGGTGAAGGCAGCTGTCCACCCATTTGTCGTGCTCACGCAGATCGCCGCCGCGGCCACTGCCGCCGAACCGGCGGCCGCCTGTCCCGGCCGAGCGAAGCGCAGCAACCAGCCGGGCCAGATCGGTGGCGAACCCTGCGCTCCCGCTCTGGTCGTCATCGGAGGCGACGGCGCCAGGGAGCCAGGTCTGAACCGACCAGGGCAGCGGATAGCCGGCTCCGGGGTCGCCGATGGCGACCGGGACAGGCGACGGGAACGGCGAGTGCCGAGCGAACTCTTCGCTCGCCCGGGCCTCTTCCTCCAGGATCTGCCGTGTCGCCGCGGGGTCGGCCGTCCGCAGCGGAAACCGCGCAGCGAGCTCATCGCCGATCCGGAAGATCGCGTTAACCGTTCCGCTGGAACGGATACGCCGGATCGGCTTCGCGCTCCAGCCGGGATACTGGCTCGCTATCAGCTCGCGAACACTCGCCTCGGAGATATCGATCTCGTCGTCGTGCATGCTCTTCAGAAGGTTAGCCGGAAGTGCGGCCGCGCAGCGGGGACGCTAAAGCCCCCGCCCCCCGAACCATTTCCGTCTAGCATCCCTCTGGACAGCCAGCCACCGTCCGGCTGGCCAGGGACGACATAAACCCGCCCAGGGGGGATATAAGCGTTGGCGCGCCTGGCGATCTCCAAAGCCTTCCTGGCCGATTACGCCAGGCTGGACTCCGAAACCCGCCTCGCCGTCGACGCCGCGGTCAGCGAGTTCGCCCGCCACCCCCACCCCGCCCAGCACCTGCAGCACCCGCCCCACACCCACGACGACGACCGCCTCCGCATCATGCCCGTCAACAGCCACTGGCAGGGCGTCGTCCTGGCCCCCGCTCCGACCGACGACGGCCCCGAGACCTACAGCCTGCTCACCGTCCTGCCCCGAGCCGGCGCCGACGCCCGAACGCAGGCCGATGCCGAGGCCGGCGCCGGCCCCCGAGCCGAGCTCGGCATCGACGCCCAGTTCACCTACGTCAACGCCCCCGACGAGCTCCAGCGCGTCCTGGATCACCCCTTCACCGCCTGGCGCACCTTCCTGCACCCCAGCCAGCGCGACATCGCCTTCTATCCCAGCTACACCGGCCCCGTCCAGGTCACCGGCGGCCCCGGCACCGGCAAGACCGTCACGCTCCTGCACCGCGCTGCCCACCTGGCCACGGACGATCAGAAGATCCTCATCACCACCTTCAACGGGAACCTGGCCACCGCCCTGACCGCCCAGCTGGACCTGCTCGTCCCCGACTCCGAACCCCGCCGCAACATCGAGGTCCTCAACGTCGACCGCCTCGCCTACCGCATCGTCAAGGAGGCCCGGGGCACCCCGCTCATCGCCGACGAGCGCACCCAGACCGGCCGCTGGACCCAGGCCGGGCAGCACACGAACTTCACTCCCGCCTTCCTCAAGAACGAGTGGGAGCAGGTGATCCTGGCCCAGGACATAACAAATGCCCCCGCCTACCTCATCTGCCACCGCACCGGCCGCGGCCGCCCCCTGACCCAGGCCCAGCGCCGCCAGATCTGGCAGGCCACCCAGCAGGTCGTCGCCGAGCTGTCCATGGCGAACGAGTCCACTCACCTGCAGCTCGCCAACGAGGCCACCAGCCTGCTGCGCAACGCCAAAACCCCCCGCTACCAGCACATCCTCGTCGACGAGGCGCAGGACCTGCACCCCGCCCAGTGGCGCCTCCTGCGGGCCGCGGTCACCCCAGGCCCCGACGACCTCTTCATCGCCGCCGACCCCCACCAGCGCGTCTACGACAACCGCGTCTCCCTGGCCAGCCTGGGCATCGGTGTCCGCGGCCGCAGCAAGCGCCTCTCCCTGAACTACCGCACCACCCAGGAGATCCTGGCCTGGGCCGTGCCCCTGCTCGGCGCCGAGCCCGCCACCGGCCTCGACGGCGAGGTCGATTCCCTGCTCGGCTACCGGTCACCCATGCACGGCCCGCCCCCGCAGCTCCGGATGGCCGCCACCCGTCCCCAGGAGTTCAAGAATCTGGCCGAACGAGTGGGTTCGTGGCTATCCGCCGGCATCGAGCCCCACGCCATCGGCGTGGCCGCCCGCAGCGCCGCCCTGCTCCGCGACGCGCGCGAGTTCCTCCAGGCCCGCGGCATCCCCACCGTCTCGCCCAACGGCCGCGGCCCGGCCCAGGCCGTCCGCGCCGGCACCATGCACGCCATGAAGGGCCTGGAATTCCAGGCCGTCGCCGTCATCGGCGTAGAAGAAGGCCAGGTCCCCGCCCCCTTCGCCGTCACTCCCGATGCCGAGGACCCCACCGCCCACCACCAGGACCTCCAGCGCGAACGCTGCGTCCTGTTCGTCGCCTGCACCCGCGCCCGCGACCACCTCTACATCTCCGGCACCGGCACAACCAGCCCGTTCCTGCGCCCCTAGCCCAGCGGCCTGCGGGACGTCACCGGGCTGGGCTGAGTTCGCGCAGCAGGTTCTTATCCCAGACCAGGATCGTGTAGGCACCGACGTGGTAGGTTCGTGCGGGCTTGCCGAACTGCGTCAGCACGGCCTGCTCGGAGGCAAAGCCGGGATACTCCGCCACCCCCGGGAAGAGCACGACGAAGTTCGCCGTACTACGGCGCGGGTCGTACCACTCCGCCTTCCCCTCAAATGATGGGCGGGGGACGAGCCCGCGACGGGTCGCGGTCACCAGCCGGATCTGGACCCGTTCGCCGCTGGTCAGCGTGACGACGTTGGACTCCCAGTAGCCGGACAGGCCGGTATGCAGGTGCCGGGCCGCCAGCCAGGAGGTGAGCTGCTGGTTCTGCGCCGCGACCGGCGGCTGGCTGAGCTCCCACGCCAGGCCCAGCAGGTAACCGAGCAGGACAACGAGCAGCAGCGGCACGAGCAGGGCCGACTTGAGCCGCCCGGCTAGCGTCGGCCCAGCTGGCGTCGGCCCGGCTGGCGCCAGCCCGGCCAGCAGACGCCCGCCCAGCAGACGCCCGGCCAGGGCCGCGCTCAACGGCAGCACGGGTGCCATCTCGCGGACCTGGGTGACCGTGCCGGCCTGGGTGCTGAGCACATAGGCGGCCAGGTTGATGGCCACCCCCGCGACGAGCAGCTGAGCGACCCGGTCGCCATCTCGGCCGAAGCGCCACGCCGCCAGGCACGTTCCCCATGCCGCCAGGACCACGCCGACCACGTGCAGCATCACCAAGACGGTGCTGGCCGTCAGGCGGAGCCCGAGGAAGTCAGCGCCGCCCAGCAGCAGCAGACCCTGGGCGGCCATGCCCAGGTTGTGGACCAGGATCTTGCCGTGCGCGAACCCGGTGCTGGGGGCCGGCATGTAAAACCCGCCAGAGGCGTGGATGACGTGCAGCGCCAGCACGGCCGCCGCCGCGCCCAGCACGGCGGCAGCGCCCAGGGCCATGTCATACCACTGCGCCGCCAGCGGCTTCCGCTCGATGGCCACGGCCCGGAAGACCCGGATCGCGCATACGCCCGCCAGCGGCAGCACCCCGATGAGGGCCACCAGTGTGTCCGCCACCATCGCCCAGCCAAGGAATGCTCCCGCGATGACCGGGATATACCAGCGGGGGCGGGCGTGGTCCAGGATCAGCCAGACCGCCATCACCGGCACCGAGGTGCCGATGTGGTCCGGTGACGACAGCAGGATGTTCACTCCAGACGCCAGCTGCGGCACGAGCATGATGCCGGCCGCGATAAGCACCCGCACTACCGCCTGCCGCCCCACCGAAGTGCCCTTGGCCAGCAACGCGGCCAGCAGCACCGCGAGCGCGTAGGTCATGGCCGCGGCCACGTGCACGACATCCTGGTTCAGCCCGCGCAAGAACTCCACCAGCATGTACTGCGGCAATTCGGTGGTGTAGTACGAGACGTCCCCAAGCGACCAGCCACGCAGCAGCAGGTTGCCGTGCAACATATCCCAGGCCTGCAGGGCCTGGCTCGCGCCATCGGAGTTCACGGCCCGGGTCCGCGACAACCGCAGGTAGCACGCGAAGGCGGCGACCGCGCCGAGCACCCACACTGCCGTTACCGCCAGCGGGTGCAGTTTCAGCGCACGAAGCCTGGCCGGTCCTGCCGAGCCTGGTGCCCCGTCATCCCCGGGTTCAGAGGGCAGCGCTTCGCTCGCACTCACCCGCCTCATTGAACCATGCCGTCCGGCCGGGCTAACTTGCCGCCGGATCTGCGGCCCATCCGCGACGATCAGCTGAGCGTGTGCCTGCCGCCGTGGGCTTCCGGGGTCAGATGGACCGCTCCTTGAGCCAGTCCAGCGCTGCCTGCGCGACTTCGCGCCAGCCGTGATCGATCGTCAGCGAGTGGCCGCGGTCGGGGAACTCGATGAGATCGGTGACGGCCGGTGACTTGTGGTACTGCTTGCGGGTCGACGTCGAGACGGCCGCCGGTACGGTGTGATCGTTGCCCCCGGCCGTGATCAGCAGTGGCCCGCGGGTCTTGTTTGAAGTATCCACCTTCGCTGGCGACCGTGGGGTGAAGTTCGCCAGGGCGTCTTCGAACAGTGGCTTGCCCGGCGAGGGCACTGCCCAGCGGTCGTAGAGCTCCGCTGATTCCTGCTCGGGAACCGCGTTCCCGAAGCCATACCGGAACTGCTCGGGGGTGAGCGATATCGCCAGGTTCCGGTTGGCTGGCTTGCGCAGCACGATCGAGGCGACTTTCAGCGCGGAAATGGGCAGGTTGAGCACGCCCTTGATCGGCGCTGGGTCGATCGCCACTGCGGCAGCGGCCAGGTTCTGGCCGAGCAGCCGCTGCGCGATGAGGCCGCCGAAGGAGTGGCCGATAACGACCGGAGGGGTCTCAAGCCCGCGGATAATCCGGGCGTAGTGGTTGACCGCATCGTCGATTCCCTTGCCCGCTACCTGGTCGGGGTTCCGGCGGGCCTCCTCCACCGTGTCCAGGTCACCTGGCCAGCCCGGTGCAGTCGGCGCGTAGCCCGCCTCCTGGAACAGTTCTAGCCATGGTCCCCACGAGCTGGCATGCAGCCAGAGGCCATGAACAAATACTACGGGCCTGCCTGGTTGTGTCATTTTGCGCTCTCTTTCTTAGCCTGGCCGCGATGTCAACAAATTTGGTAACTAATAAGCATTTGTGCTCCCTGTGCCCCGGCCGTAAACGAACCGCTGCGACTTTCGGCGACGGCGGGCGTGGCGTGGCGTCCGCCCGCGCCTCGTGACAGGCTGGCATCAGGCAGTCAAGGAGGTTCGCCCATGATCAGAACCCACAGTTATGACGTCACTGTCGCCTGGACCGGTAACCGGGGCAGCGGCACCAGCGGATACCGGGAGTACGGCCGGGACCATGAGGTGACGGTCAGCGGGGCGGGTGACGGGGAAGGGGCTGAAGACGCCGGTCGGCCGCAACCCATCGCGGGCAGTTCGGACTCGACCTTCCGGGGTGACCCAGCCCGATGGAATCCCGAGCAACTGCTCACTGCCGCGCTCGCTCAGTGCCACATGCTTTCCTACCTGCACGCGTGCGCGGCCGCTGGCATCGTAGTCACCGGGTACACCGATGAGGCACACGGCACCATGACCGAGACCACCGACGGCGGCGGCCACTTCACCGAGGTCGTGCTCAGGCCGCGGGTCACCGTAGCCTCACCGGACATGGTCGACAAGGCGGCCGGGCTGCATCGGGAAGCCCACGAGAAATGCTTCATCGCCAGCTCGGTGAACTTCCCGGTCAGGCACGAACCCGTCGTGCTAGCCGCCAGCACGGCAGGACAGCGAGGCTGACAGCCCAGGACCCCGCCGATCTGGCACGAGGGGCGGGTCTGGGTCAGATGGTGAGCGGCGCGCCGGGGGCGAGGATGTGCACGGCGGTGCCGGGGGCCAGGTCGCTCGCGGCGTCCTGGTAGTCCTGGGGGTTGCCGTCGTGCTTGACCAGGAGGCGGTCGCCGAGGCAGCCGCCAGTGAATGCGTAGTGGATCGGGATGGCCGCTGCCGGGTGCAGGAGCTTGGTGAGGGCGGCTGCCTCGTGGGCGTCCATGACCACCTGCTTGTTGAGCAGGGGGCGGATCCGCAGCCCGTTGATCGGCAGCAGGGCCGCGTCGATGCTGGGGAACTGGCGGGCTATGTCGGTGAGCTCGGGGATCAGCAGCGTGTCGCCGCCGAAGAAAGCGGTGTGCTGGCCGGCACTGAGCAGGAAGGTCACCTCGGGGACCTGGTGCCGGGCGGGTGCCGCGGTGATAGTGACGCCGCCGAGGCTGGCGTTCTGCCAGGGGTCGAGTTCGGTGACGTTGCCGAAGCCGGCCGCGCGGACCTTGGCGGCCAGGCCGCGCTTGACGGCGAACGGCACGGTCTTGTCGGGGTAGTCCGCGAAGGCGCGGAGGTCGCAGTGGTCGTAGTGGCCGTGGCTGATGATCACGCCGGCTAGCGGCGGAAGTTCCATCGGCTGGAGCGCGATGGGCTCGCCTGGATGATAGGTGGGCTTCTCGCTGAACCACGGGTCGGTGAGGATCGTGGCGCCGCCGAAGTCGAGCAGCGCGCAGGCGTGGGTGATCCGGGTGATGGTGAGGCCGGGCATGGCGTCTCCTCTGGGATGAGTGCCAGTGCATCATTACCTGATGCTCGTCACCTGACATATGTCAACTGACATACGTACACTGACAGGCGTCTGCTAGTGTTGTCAACATGCCCGTCCCCGCACAGACACCCGCCCGGCGGCGCAACCGCCGCGGTGAGGGCAGCCAGCTGCGTGCCGAGCTGCTCGACGCCGCCCTGCGTCTGCTGGAGAACCCGGACAGCGATGGGCGCCTGTCGATCAGATCGGTCGCCGCCGAGGCCGGCGTCGCCGCCCAGAGCGTCTACCTGCAGTTCGCTGACCTGGCCGCATTGCGGTGGGCGGTCTATGAGCGGCTGTTCGACCTGCTCGCCGCCACCCTCAGCGCGGCCACCGGCGGGCTGGCCGACCCGGGAGCCGCGATCGGTGCGTGGGCCAGCGCCTACCTGGAATTCGCCGACAGCAACCCGGCCCGCTACCAGGCCATGTTCGGTGCCGTCGGCCAGCACCAGCCGGAATGGGACCCCGGTGAGCTACCCGGCTCCGCCGTCTTCGCCGGGCTCCAGCAGCTCGTCACGGCGAACCTGAGCCGCCGCCGCGGCGCGACCCCGGACCCGTTCAGCACCACCATCTGCATCTGGGCCTCGCTGCACGGCCTGGCCTCACTGCGTATCAGCAAGCCAACATTCCCCTGGCCGGCCGCCCCGGAACTCACGGCACAGCTCCTGCACGCCCAGCTCACCCTGGAGGCCCTGAGCTAGACGAGTGCATATCGTGGTAGTGGTCCAGAAACAGGGACCTGCCCAGTAGCGTCCTCCTATAAGGGGG
>JBAPYC010000707.1:0-6810 GCA_049284535.1 Streptosporangiaceae bacterium | reverse complement strand
GCTGCACCCGATCCTGGAGGCGGTCTGCGCGGCCGTGCTCGGTGCTGGCGAGTGGGGTGCCGGCGACCTGGGGGACGGCGAGCTGGGCGACGGCGGCCCGGGGGACGGTGACCAGCGGGCGGCGCGGGCCGAGCTGATCACGCGGTTCGGCCAGACCACCGGCCCGGTGATGGCCAAGGGTGTCGAGGACACCGCGTTCTACCGCTGGTCCCGGCTGGCCGCGCTGAACGAGGTCGGCGGCAGCCCCGACGTCTTCGGCGTCAGCCCGGCCCAGTTCCACGCGGCCGCCGAGGAGCTGTCCCGCCGCTGGCCGACCACCATGACCACGCTGTCCACGCACGACACCAAGCGGCAGGAGGACGTGCGCGCCCGGCTGGCGGTGCTGGCCGAGTGGCCGCAGGACTGGGGGCACCAGGCCGGCGAGTGGCACGGCCTGGCCCGCTGGCTGACCGACGGCGCCGCCGCGCAGGCCACCGAACGGGCTCCGGAACCTGACCTTGAGTACCTGATGTGGCAGACCCTGGTCGGCGCCTGGCTGATCGGCAGCGAGCGGCTGGCCGGATACCTCGACAAGGCCATGCACGAAGCCAAGACGCGCACCTCGTGGACGCTGCGCCGGGTGGGGTACGAGTCGGCGGTGCTCGGACTGGCCGAGGCCGTGCTCGCTGACCCCGAGCTGACCACCGCCGTGGCCGGCTTCGTGGCCCGGATCGCGCCCGACGCCCGGGTGAACACCCTGGGCGCGAAGCTAGTCCAGCTCACCATGCCGGGCGTGGCGGACACGTACCAGGGCTGCGAGCTGACCGGCCTGTCGCTGGTGGACCCGGACAACCGCAGGCCGGTGGACTACCAGCGCCGCCGGCGGCTGCTGGCCGCGCTGGCCGATGGGCCGGACCAGGCCGTCGGCCTGGACGCGGAGAAGCTGCTGGTGACCTCGCGGGCGCTGTGGCTGCGGCGGGACCACCCGGACTGGTTCGCCGGCGGCTATATGCCGCTGGCCGCCGAGGGTCCGGCCGCGGACCATGTGGTCGCCTACGCCCGGGGCGGGCACGCGGTCGCCGTCGTCACCCGGCTGCCCGCCGGGCTGCGGCGGCGCGGCGGCTGGGCGGACACCACCCTGCCCCTGCCCGAACTGCACTGGCGCGACGTGCTCACCGGGGTCCGGCACGCCGGCCTGCGGCCGCCTCTGGAGGAGCTGACCAGACGGCTCCCGGTGGCGTTGCTCATCCCGGACCGGATCTTTTTGACCGAGCGGGACCGGTGGGCGGACGGGGGAGAGCAGTGACCGCATTCAGCGTCTGGGCGCCCGCGGCCGGCCAGGTCGAGGTGGAGGTCGCGGGCCAGCGCTACCCGATGACTTTGGAGCCCTCGACGACGTCGGAGGGCTGGTGGACCGCTGACGTGCCGGACGTGGTGGCCGGCATCGACTACGGTTTCCACCTGGGCGGCGGTGAGCTGCTGCCGGATCCCCGGTCACCGCGGCAGCCGTTCGGCATCGACGGCCCGAGCCGCACGTATGACCATTCGGCGTTCGGATGGACCGACCGGCGCTGGCGCGGCGGCCCGCTGCACGGGTCGGTGATCTACGAGCTGCACGTGGGCACGTTCACCCCGCAGGGGACGTTCGACGCGGCCATCGGCCGGCTCGATCACTTGCGCGAGCTGGGCGTGCACACGGTAGAGCTGATGCCGGTGGCGTCGTTCCCCGGCGAGCACGGCTGGGGCTATGACGGGATCAACCTGTGGGCGGTGCACGAGCCGTACGGCGGCCCGGACGGGCTGAAGCGGTTCGTGGACGCCTGCCACGCACGCGGCCTGGCCGTCCTGCTGGACGTGGTCTACAACCACGTGGGCATCGGCAACCGGCTCAGCGACTTCGGGCCCTACTTCACCGACGCGCACGTGACCCCCTGGGGTCCCGCGGTCAACCTGGACCAGCCCGGTTCTGACGAGGTCCGCGAGTTCCTGATCGGCAACGCGCTGATGTGGCTGCGCGACTATCACCTGGACGGGCTGCGGCTGGACGCGGTGCACGCCCTGGAGGATCACCGGGCGCTGCACTTCCTGGAGGAGCTGGCGACCGAGGTGCAGGCGCTGGCGGCGCGGCTCAACCGGGAGCTGGTGCTGGTGGCCGAGTCGGACACCAACGACCCGCGGCTGGTCACCTCCCGGGAGGCCGGCGGGTACGGGCTGTCGGCCCAGTGGAGCGACGACTTCCACCACGCGGTGCACGCGGCCATCACCGGCGAGCGGCAGGGCTACTACGACGACTTCGGGTCGCTGGCCGCGCTGGCCAAGACCTACACCCGGGTGTTCTTCCACGACGGCATCTGGTCCACGTTCCGCCGCCGCACGCACGGGCGGCAGGTCGACGTGTTCCGCATCCCGGCCCACCGGTTCCTGGGCTACCTGCAGGACCATGACCAGATCGGCAACCGGGCCACCGGCGACCGGATCGCCGCCTCGCTGTCCCCCGACATGGTCAAGGTCGGGGCCGGGCTGGTGCTGACCTCCCCGTACACGCCCATGCTGTTCATGGGCGAGGAGTGGGGCGCGGACACCCCGTGGCAGTATTTCACCGACCACATCGACCCCGGGCTGGCCAAGGCGGTGGCCGAGGGGCGCAAGGCCGAGTTCACCGAGCACGGCTGGGGTGCGGCGGACGTGCCGGACCCGCAGGACAAGGAGACGTTCCTGCGCTCCAAGCTCGACTGGGCCCAGCGCGACCGCGAGCCGTACCTCGGCATCGGTGCTTGGTACCGCGAGCTGATCGCGCTGCGCCGGTCCCGGCCCGAGCTGACCGATCCGCGGCTCGACCGGGTCCACGCCGACTTCGGCGAGGATGAGCGCTGGCTGCTGGTCCGGCGGGGCACGCTGCGGATCGCGGCCAACCTGGGGGACGCCAGTGTCCAGCTGCCGCTGGGGCAGCGGGGCACCGGCGTGCTCGCCTCATCGAGCCCGGGGGTGGCGATCAAGCAGGACACGGTCACGATGCCCGCGGCCAGCTTCGCCGTGATCGAGACAAAGGCCCCGCGGCCGTAGCCGCGGGGCCTGCCGCGAGCGTGGCCGTCAGGGCCGCAGGCCCCGGGTCGGCCGCAGGATGCGGCCCACCATGAGCAGGGTCTGCAGGGCGGTGATGATGGCCAGCCCGGCCCACCCGACGGTGAGGATCTCGCGCTGGACGAACAGCGGGGCGTGGATCCAGCCGTAGACGATGCCGCCGACGATGACCCCGCCGGCCAGCATGGCCCCCAGGATCTTGCTCGCGCCGCCGCCGGCGCCGCCCTGCTCGGCCCGGGCCTGCTGGGCCCAGCGGTCCCGCTTGATCCCGGCCAGCACGTTGGCCCAGGAGGCGGTGGCACAGCACACCCGCATGATCAGGTAGATCTCGACCGGCACCAGCAGCACGGCGGAGAGCAGGTCGGCCGCGGTCCGGTTGGGGACCTTCCAGGCCAGCTTGAGGTTGAGCAGCGCGGCCACGCCCGGCGGGATGGCCCACAGCCAGTTCCACACGTACTGGTGCACCCTCAGCGAGGCGGCCAGCAAGAACGCGAACCCGATCCGGGTGATGCCGTTGACAGCAGGCTGAGCTGCGGGCGCCACAAGGTGGCGGTCCACTTGTTCACCGTGGACCTGACCAGCAGCCGGGACATGCCCTCGTCCCACTTGCGGCGCTGGGCCCACAGGGCGCGCACCGTCAGCATCGGCCCGGCGTAGGCCCGCGCGGTGGTCGAGACGTTGGCCGAGTACCGCATGGATTTCAGGTCCCCGGTCAGCTGCATGTCCTCGACCTGGGTGCTGGTGTCCCACGGGCCGCGCGTCAGGTTGCGCTCGGCCACCGCGCGCAGCGCGTCATTGCTGAACAGCGAGGCCTGACCGCCGAGCACGTACGTCTTGCGGTTGCGCCGCAGCGCATCGGCCGTCCAGGAGGCGAACTCCAGCCGCTGCATGCGGATCAGCATCCGGGCCATCCCGCTCGCGCCCAGGCGCTGGTCGAAGGTGTACCGGGCCATCACGCCGCCGGGCCGCGGCGTGACGGCCAGCTCCGCCTCGAGCTGCTGCAGGCAGTCCGGGGCCAGGATCGTGTCGGCGTCGATGCCGGCCACATAGTCATAGCCGGCCTGCCAGCGCAGCCAGCCCTGTTCAGGGCGCCGACCTTGCGCTCGGTGTTGCCGACGGTCCGCATCACGGTGACCCCGCGAAACCGGCGGGCTATCTGCTCGGTCTTGTCGGTGCAGTTGTCGGCGACGACCACGATCCGGTCCGGTACCCGGGTCTGCGTCAGCAGCGCGTTGAGCACGTTGCCGATCGAGCTCTCCTCGTTGTACGCCGGGATGAGGACCAGCAGCTTGGCTGTGCGCGCCTTCGGGGGGCGGTACCGCAGGTCGTGCATGACCCGGGACATCGCCCGCCGGACATCGCCGGCCCGGGTGGCCGCGCGGATCAGCAGCGGCTCAGAGTCCGGCCCCTTCCAGGAGGCCGGCCCCGGTTCGGTGACCCTGCTGAAGGCCACCGCCTTGGGCGCCACGATCAGGTCTTTGCTTGCCACAGTGTCTCCCCGGTTTTATTCGGTCTCTGTGGCCAACCCTGCCCAGCGCCGCTAACCTGCGAGGTTCGCGCACCGTTGCCGTCCGGTTGCAGAGCGCGTAATTATTCCGGGGCAAATACTGTCATGTGCCCTGGTATCCGGGCAGTGTGATGGCGGCCGCGGTCCGGGTGGACATGTACCGGATGAGCCGGCCAGCCGGCAGCCGGGACAGCATCCGGAACGTGCGGTCACGCTGCCGGATGCGCTTGGCCGTGGCCGGGGCCAGGAAGGCCGAGCCGCCGCGGGCCTGCTTCTGCCCGCGGGCCACGTACCGGCGCAGCCGCTGCTCGTACCGGGGGAACGCGGCGCGGTAGTCCCCGTGCGCCGCGGCCAGCTCTCCGGCCAGCACATAGGCCGCGATCACCGCGGTGCCGGTGCCGTTGCCGCCCGGGCCGGCCGCGTAACCGGCGTCGCCGATCAGCGCGACCCGGCCGGCCGACCAGCGGTTCAGCTCGACCTGGGCCACCGAGTCGAAGTAGAAATCGCCGGCGCTGGGCAGCTGCGCCAGCAGGGCCGGCACCTGCCACCCCACGCCGCCGAACACCCGGGCCAGGATCTGCTTCTGCTGGCCGGTGTCGCGGTAGTCGTAGCGGATCGGCGAACCGGGCTCCGGGGCGGTGAAGAAGAACTGCGCCACCGCCTGCCCGGGCCGGCGGGCGCTGAACACCGCGGCGGTCCGGCCCGGCACGCTGTACAGGAGCCCCGAGCGGTCCAGGCCGAACGAGCCCTTCACGTTGAAGATGGACACGTACAGGCCAAGGTCGCGGACCGGATCGGGCTGGCCGGCGAAGGCCAGCTGACGCACCTTGGAGTGCAGCCCGTCGGCCCCGATGACCAGGTCGAAGGTGCGCGGCGCGGCCCGCTCGAAGCTGACGTGCACCCCGTCGTCGCCGGCGGTCAGGGCGGTGATGGTGTCGCCGAACAGGTACTCGGTGCTGTCCTGGGTGGCCTGGTACAAGATCCGGCCCAGGTCGCCGCGCAGGATCTCCACGTCGCCCGAGAAGATCCGGGCCGGCATCTCGGCCACCGCACGGCCGGACTCGTCCACGTAGCTGGTGGTGCTCAGGTGGGTCTGTGCCGACTGGATCTGCTCCAGCAGGCCCATCTGGGCCAGCACGGACAGGTGGGGCGGCCCGCGGAAGTCCACGGCATAACCCCCGCCGCGCAGCTGTGGCGCACGTTCCACCACGGTCGGGCAGAACCCGTACCGGCCGAGCCAGTAGGCGAGAGCGGGTCCGGCCACGCTCGCGCCGGAAATCAGGATGCGCTGGTTGGTCAGGTCTCGGTTGCTCATGGCCAGGATCATACAAACGTTTAATACATCTGTATAGGACGTTTGTATAGGTCTTCGGCTATGCTGCCGGTCATGGGCCATCGTGAAGACCTGCTCGCCGGGGCGGTGCGCTGCCTGCGGGACAAGGGCTACGCCAAGACCACGGCCCGGGACATCGTCGCGGCCTCGGGTACCAACCTCGCCTCGATCGGCTACCACTACGGCTCGGTCCAGGCACTGCTCAACGCGGCCGTGATCCAGGCGATGGACGACTTCGGCGCGGAGATGGCCCAGGCCATGCAAGGCACGGGCGAGGCCGGCCTGAGCACAGCCGGGCGGCTGGAGCGGTCCTGGACCCAGCTGATCGACTCGTTCCGCACCAGCCGCGAGGTGTGGCTGGCCACCTTCGATATCTTCGCCGTGGCCCAGCGCGACCCCGAGGTACGCGCCGCCGTGGCCGAAGGCCTGGAAGACGCCCGGATCATGTGGGCCCAGCTCATCTACGGCGTGGATCCCGCCGACCGGGACACCGCACGGGCCATCGGCTCGGTGCACCAGGCGCTCGTCAGCGGTTTCCTCGCCCAGTGGCTGATCGATCCGGAGCAGGCCCCGGCCCCGGCCGAACTGGTCCGGGGCCTGCAGGCCATCTCCGCCCAGCTCACCTGACCAGGCCGCCGTCCGCTCAGAACTAGGCGGCGCAGCTCTGGCGGGCGGCCGAGACGAGGGTGGAGAACACCCACGGGTTCTTAGGTGCGCTGGCCCCCTGCAGCGCCTTTGGCAGGCCGTGCGGATAGGCGAATGCGGCCCGCGACCAGTCCCAGCGGGACCCGGACGCGGAGCAGAACTTCACCGGCTGGCTCAGCGTGACCACCGTCGCCACCGGGTAGACCGGGCCCGCCGCGCAACTCGGATTACAGGCGTCGATCTTGTACGTGCCCGACCCCACCGC
>JBAPYC010000706.1:0-6142 GCA_049284535.1 Streptosporangiaceae bacterium | reverse complement strand
GTCCCCGCCGCCGCTGCGCGAGGCCGTGGCCGCCCTCGCCGGGGATCCCGGCTCCGGTTCTGGTCTTGCCCCGGGGCCGCAGCAGCTGCAGCTGGTCGCGGTGCCGCTGATGCTGTCCGCGGCCGGGCACGCCAAGGGCGACATCCCCGCTGCCCTGGCCCGCGAGCAGGTCCGCCATCCCGGCCTGAGCTGGACCTACGGGCGCCCGCTCGGCCCGCACCCGGTTCTGCTTGACCTGCTGGCCACCCGGATCGACGCCGCCGCTCCCGCGGGAGCACCCGCTCCGGCGGTGCTGCTGGTGGGGCGCGGCTCCACCGACCCTGATGCCAACGCGGACGTGGTCAAGACCGCCCGGCTGCTGTGGGAGGGCCGGGACTACCCGCTGGCCGAGACCGCGTTCGTCTCGCTCGCGCGGCCCGGCGTGGCCGAGGGCCTGGAACGCTGCCGCCTGCTCGGCGCGCGGCAGATCGTGGTGGCCCGGTACTTCCTGTTCCCCGGGATCCTGCCCGACCGGGTGGCCGCCGAGGCGGCGCAGTACGCGGCCGCGCATCCCGGCCTGGACATCCGCTGCGCCGACGTGCTCGGCGACTGTGACGAGATCGCCGGCCTGGTGTACGAGCGCTACCGCGAGGCGCTGGCCGGGGACATCCGGATGAACTGCGACATGTGCGTGTACCGGATCGCGATGCCGGGCTTCGCGGACCGGGTCGGCGCGCCGCAGCATCCGCACGACCACCCGCACGACCACGTCCACGCCCATGGCTGACGACCACCTGCCCCGCGGCCCGGTACCGGAGGACCTGCCCTGCGGCCCGGTACCGGAGGACCTGGCCTACCCGCCGGAGCAGCGGGAGGCCGTATACCGCGTCCTCGCCGAGCGCCGGGACGTCCGGCAGGGCTTCCGGCCCAACCCGGTGCCCGCCGAGGTGCTGACCCGGGTGCTGGCCGCCGCCCATCACGCTCCGTCGGTCGGCTTCTCCCAGCCGTGGGACTTCATCGTGCTGACCGACCGGGCCCGGCGGGAGCGGATCGCGGCCCTGGCCCGCCGCCGCCGGGACGAGTTCGCAGCCGGGCTGCCTGGCGCCCGGGCCCGCGCCTTCGACCCCCTGAAGATCGAATCGATCCTGGATACCCCGGTCAACATCGTCGTCACCTGTGACCGGACCCGTGGCGGCCGGCACACGCTGGGCCGCCAGACCCAGCCGCAGACCGCCGGCTACTCCAGCGTGCTGGCGGTGGCGAACCTGTGGCTGGCGGCCCGGGCCGAGGGTCTGGGGGTGGGCTGGGTGAGCTTCTTCGACGAGCGCGAGCTCGCGGCCGAGCTGGGACTGCCCGCGTACCTGGAGGTGACTGCCTACCTGTGCCTGGGCTACGTCACCGGGTTCGCGCCGGAACCAGAACTGGCGAGCGCCGGCTGGGCGCGTCGCCGGCCGCTGTCCTGGGCGGTGCACGCCGAGGAGTTCGGCCATCGCGGACTGCCCGGGGAGGAACCAGTGGACCCGCTGGCCGAGGTGATCGCCGCCATTACCCCGCCCGACGCCGCGGCCATGGCCGCGGCCGCCGAACGCCAGGACCGGATGACCAAGCCGCGCGGCTCGCTGGGCGAGCTCGAGGACGTGTCGGTGCGCCTGGCCGGCCTGGCCGGCTCCTGCCCGCCGCCGGTACCCGAACCAGCCTGCGTGGCAGTGTTCGCCGGCGACCACGGCGTGCACGCCCAGGGAGTCAGCCCCTGGCCGCAGGAGGTGACCGCGCAGATGGTGGCCAACTTCCTGGCCGGCGGGGCCGTGGTCAACTCCTTCGCGGCTCAGGCCGGAGCCGAGGTCACGGTGGTCGACATGGGCGTGGCCGGCGTACTCGATCCGGTGCCCGGACTGCTGCCCCGCAAGATCGCGCCAGGCACCGCGGACTTCACCGCCGGGCCGGCCATGACCCGCGACCAGGCGGTAGCCGCGCTGGTCACCGGCGTCGAGATCGCCAGGGACCTCGTGACCGCGGGCAACCGGTGCCTGGTCACTGGTGACATGGGCATCGCGAATACCACAGCGTCGGCGGCGCTGATCTGCGCCTTCACCGGCGCCGACCCGGCCGAGGCGACCGGGCGCGGCACTGGGGTCGACGCGGCCACCTACGCCCGCAAGATCGAGGTGGTCTGCCGCGGCCTGGCCCGGCACCAGCCCGACCCGGCGGACCCAGTCGGCGTCCTGGCTGCGTTCGGCGGCTTCGAGCACGCCGGGCTGGCCGGGTTCATCCTGGGCGCGGCCGCGCTGCGGGTGCCGGTGATACTGGACGGGGTCATCGCCGGGGCGGCCGCGCTGGCCGCCGTGGCACTGGCCCCCGACGCGGTCGCCGTGTGCTTCGCCGGTCACCGCAGCGCCGAGCCCGGCCACGCCCTTACCCTGAGCTACCTCGGGCTGCGCCCGCTGGTGGACCTGGGACTGCGGCTGGGCGAGGGCACCGGGGCCGTGCTGGCGCTGCCCCTAGTGCAAAGCGCGGCGCGGGCCCTGCGGGACGTGGCCACCTTCGACTCGGCCGGCGTAGCCGACAAATCCGAATCGCCGCCCACCTGACCAGCACCCTGAACCCGGCGGCCCCCAGGTCCCCCGAGGCGCCCCCCAACCCAACGGCGCCCCCCAACCCAACGGCATCCTCCCAGGAAGCTCATGCGCCCCTTAACCGGAAGCCCTCTCCCTTTATCGTGGAGTTTTCGGGTTTCGCGGAGGATCTGGTGGACGATAGACCCCACAGAATTCCGTGGAGCCAAAATGCTCCGCGATAATCGGTCCGGCCGCCGTCCGACACCGAAGGAACCATGGAACCGTACCTGCTGGGACTCCGCCTGGAGGGCCGCCGCGTCGCCGTTGTGGGCGGGGGAGCGGTTGCGGCCCGGCGCGTCCCGGCCCTGCTGGACGCGGGCGCGGACGTGCTGCTGATCTCGCCTGAGGTGACCGCCTCGCTGGAGGACCTGGCTGCGGCCGGCCGGATCCGCTGGGAGCCGCGCCGCTATGCTCCGGGCGACTGCTCCGGCGCCTGGCTGGTGTGCGCCTGCACCGACGATCCGGCCGTGAACGCGGCCGTGGCCGCCGCCGCTGAGGCGCAGTCCACCTTCTATGTCCGTGCCGACGAGGCCGGCGCGTCGGCCGCGTGGACCCCGGCGTCGGGCCGGGTCGGCGATGTCCGGGTGGGCGTGCTCAGCGGAGACCCCCGGCACAGTGCCGCCACCCGGGACGCGATCGTGGCCGGGCTGCAATCCGGCCGGCTGAGCGCCCGGCACGGCCGCGGGCGCCAGGCCGGGGTCGCCATCATCGGCGGCGGGCCCGGTGACCCCGGGCTCATCACGGTGCGCGGCCGGCAGCTGCTAGCCGAGGCGGATGTGGTCCTGACCGACCGGCTGGCGCCTCGCTCGCTCCTGGACGAGCTGCGCGAGGATGTCGAGATCATCGACGCCGGCAAGATCCCCTATGGCCGGGCCATGGCCCAGGAGCACATCAACGCGGCCCTGATCAGTCACGCTCAGGCGGGCCGGTTCGTGGCCCGGCTCAAGGGCGGCGACCCGTTCGTTTTCGGCCGCGGTGCGGAGGAGGTCCTGGCTTGCGTGAAGGCCGGGGTCCCGGTTACGGTCGTGCCGGGCGTGACCAGCGCGGTAGCCGTGCCTGCCAGCGCCTGGATACCGGTCACCCATCGCGGCGTGGCCCAGGAGTTCTACGTCATTTCGGTTCATGTTCCCCCTGGTGATGCCCGTTCCACGGTGAACTGGGAACTGCTCGGGCGAAGCTCGGGAACCCTCGTGCTGCTGATGGCCGTGGAACGAATCGGGTCAGTAGTGAGCGAACTGTTGCGATATGGACGCAGTCCGGATACTCCCGTTTCGGTAATCGCAGACGGTACTCTGCCGACGCAGCGCACAATTAACTCGACGCTGGAACAAGTGGAAAGGCTTGTGGCAAAGGAGGGGGTCCGGCCGCCCGCGATCGTCGTGGTAGGCGAAGTCGTGGGCATTGGAGCGGAGATCACGGCACTGATGCGCGGCGTCAGGGCCTGACGAACATCAGAACGGGATAAACTCCGCGTGCCGGGCGATCGCCTGGCTGATCCGTCAAACCTTGATAGACCTGCCCAGGGCTGGCGGTATGTGAGAGGACATTGGAGCGATGGAAGGTCAGGGTGTGGCGCCGTCAGCAGCGGCGGCGGCCGGGCGGCGTGGTGACGCCGGCCCCGGAGCTGCCGACGCGGCTGGGCCCGGGTTCCCTGACCGCAAAGGTGTTACCGGTGATCTTGCCGGTGGTGGTGAGGACCGGGGGCGAAGTGGGGATGACAGTGACGTGATGATTACTCCGGGTTATCCAGAGGAATCTGCGCCTGCCGCCGGCCCTTCGTCACAATCGCGGGCGCCAGCTTCGTCATCGTCACCCCCGGAAGCCGACCAGGTCCCATTGCCGCCGTCATCTCAATCGCCCCGGCAATTCCAGTCGGCACAAGGGGAATTCCCATCTCGGCAGACCGAAACGGACAATCCGGATAACATAGGTGTTCCGGATCGAAACGACAAAGCTCCTGCAAGGGATGGGGATACGGGCCAGAACCAGGGCGCGGCCGACCTCGAGGCGCAATCCCGTCCGCCGTTCTCCGCGGGCGGCCCGTCGTCGTCTGCCGGCCAGGCGAGTGAAACGGGAGCCCCGGGCGATTTCCAGGATGCCACGGTGATCATCCCGCCCGTCCCGGCACGTGAAGAATCAGAGCCCGAAGAATCAGCGCCCGAAGAATCAGCGCCCGAGGAATCAGAGCCCGAAGAGCCCGAGTTCGCGAGCCCCACCTCCGCGAGCTCAGATTCCGAGGACCCAGCCGACCCCGAAGCGACCTCGGTCATCGAAGCCGTCCCCGGAACCGAGCCCGAGGATCCCGAGGCGACCTCGGTCATCGAGGCCACGCCTGCCGCCGGTCCCGCTACTCCCGGGGATTCCGCCGCTCCCGAAGACCCCGAGGCCACCTCAGCCATCGAGCACCCCGGTGAGCCCAGGCCCACCGCGAAGGCCGCCGAGCCGGAAGCCGGGGCCCAGTCCCACGTCCGGGTGGACGCCCGGCTGCTCGAAGCCGCCCTGCTCAACCTCAGGAAGCGTGTCGCCAGTATCCCGCTGGTCTTCGAGATCGCCGGCTCGGCCGAGGTCACGACCGAACGCGGCAAGCTGCTGAGCCAGATCGACGATTACCTGCTGCCGCGGGTGCGCCGCTCGGCCGCGCCCATCCTGGTCGCGCTGGTCGGATCGACCGGAGCCGGCAAGTCGACGCTGGTGAACAGCATCGTCGGTTCGCACGTGAGCGCCACCGGCGTCCGCCGGCCCACCACCAACAGCCCGGTGCTGGCGTGTCATCCCGACGAGGTCGACTGGTTCGCCGAGAACAACTTCCTGCCCATGCTGCCCCGGGTCCGCCAGGAGGGCCTGGCCCGGCCCGGCCGGGACGGCCTGCTCGTGCTGGCCGCGAGCGAGGGCATGCCGCGGGGCATCGCGCTGCTGGACACCCCGGACATCGACTCGGTGGTGCAGGCGCACCACGAGTTCGCCTATCAGTTCCTGGACGCCTCGGACCTGTGGCTGTTCATGACCAGCTCCAGCCGGTACGCGGACGGACCGGTCTGGGAGATCCTGCAGCACGCACGGGAACGAAAGGCCTCCCTCGGCGTGGTCCTGTCCCGGGTCCCGCAGCAGTACCGGACCGAACTGGTCTCGCACTTCCACGCCATGCTGGACGCGAACGGCATCGCCTCGGCGGACCGCTTCGTCATCCAGGAGACCCCGCTCGTCGACGGGATGCTGCCGCCTGACGCCTACAAGCCGGTCCGTGACTGGCTGGCCAGCACCGCGGACCGGGCCGACCGCCGGGTGGCGGTGCTCACCCAGACCATGTCGGGCGTGCTCGACACGTTCAAGAGCCGGGTGCCGTCCATGGCCGCGCACGTCGAGGCGCAGGTCGTGCTGCGCGCCGAGCTGCGCCGGGCCGCCGAGACGGCCTATGAGAGTGCGTTCGCCGAAGCCAGCGTGGGCATGCGGGACGGCAGCCTGCTCCGCGGCGAGGTCGTGGCCCGGTGGGAAGATTGCCTGGTCGGCGGCGAGCTGCGCCCGCGGCGCGGGGCCGCCCGGCCCGGGGT
>JBAPYC010000705.1:0-8219 GCA_049284535.1 Streptosporangiaceae bacterium | reverse complement strand
AGCAACAGATCCTGACCCGGGAACGGGCTCTGACCCGGGAACGGGTCTTGGGCGGGGAACGGGTCGTCGCTGGGGAACGGGGTGGCCGGAGGGTGACTGTGGCCGGGGTGGCGGGATCCGTTGCCGTTGGGCTGGGGCTGGGGCTGGATTGGGTGCGGCTGGGTGCTAGTGAACGCGGCGGGGGGTTGCTGCGGGCCGGTGCCTGGGGGCTGGGCCGGGAACGAGCCGGTGCTAGGGAGCCGGCCGGCCCGCGGGAGCGGATTGGACGCGACCGGGATGGGTCCGGTGGCGTGATCGTAGCCGGGGGTGCCGCTGACCGGCGCGAGAGGCTGGGCCGCGGATGCGGCGGGCTTGAGCACCTGGGCACTAGCCCTCCGGGCGGCCAGCATCCGCCAGGGCCGGAGCCGGGGCATGGTGACCGGCAGCAGGGCCAGGACGGCGACCACGGTCGCGAGGGCGAACACGATGGACGGGCTTCGGTCCAGGGACAGCGAGACGACCGCGACGGAGAACAGCGCCGCCCACAGGTACATGATCAGGACGCTTTGCCGGTAGGAGTGGCCGATGTTCATCACCCGGTGATGCAGGTGCTGCCGGTCGGCGGCCATCAGCGGCTTACCGGCCTTGGCGCGGCGGATGATGGCGAACATCAGGTCCGCGTACGGGATGATGAAAATCGCCGCCGGGACCAGCAGCGGCAGGAACGTCGGGAACCGGTCCAGCGGATGGGACTGGCCGTAGTTGGTCAGCAGGGCCGGGGCCAGCGAGTCGGTGCTGGCGATCGGCCCGTAGGCAAGCAGCAGGCCCAGCAGCATGGCCCCGATGTCGCCCATGAAGATCCGGGCCGGATAGAAGTTATGCGGCAGAAAGCCCAGGCACATCCCGGCCAGCAGCGCGGACACCACCGCGGGCAGCGACTGCGAGGTGGTGCCGAGGGTCCGGATCAACGTGTACGAATAGACCAGGAACGACAACGCGGCCACGGCCACGATCCCGGCCGCGAGGCCGTCCAGGCCGTCGATGAAGTTGATCGCGTTGATCGTGACGACGATGATACCGATGGTCAGGGTCACGCTCAGGTCCGGCTCGAGCGAGAACCCCTGGCCGTTCGGCAGCGGCAGCCAGGGCAGGGACGCACCGCCCCAGACCAGGATGCCGGCCGCGGCCACCTGGCCGGCCAGCTTGCTGATGGCGCTGAGCCCCCAGCGGTCGTCGACGAACCCGACGATGACGATGAACCCGCCGGCCAGCAGCAGGCCGGCTTCGCTCCGGGACCCAGCCGCCTGGAACGGATCCTGCACGAAGGACAGCCGGCTGGCTAGGACCAGGCCGGCCACCAGGCCGCCATACATAGCCAGGCCACCCAGCAGCGGGGTCGCTTTGGTGTGGGTGTCCCGGGCTCGCGGCTCGTGCATCGAGTTCGTGGCGATCGCCAGTCGCCGGACCACCGGGGTGAGCAGGTAGGTCACCCCGGCGGCGACGAGTAGCACCAGGGCGTACTCGCGCATGCCGCCTCAGCGGATCCGGATGGCGTCGGGTTTCATCACCGCCACTTTATGGCACTAGCTACGCTCCGGCGGGCGGCTCACCGTTAGCCGTGTCCGCGGATCCGGCGGAGCTGTCCAGCGGATGCGGTTCCGCGGGCTTGAAATCGGCCGCCGCGGCGGAATTCGGCGGGTACTCCTCGTTGTCATCGATGACCGAGGACACCGTGCGCAGCCGGTCCACCGAAATCGCCCCGGCCCGGAGCACCTTGGGGATGCCGCCGGTCAGGTCCAAGATGGTGGACGGCACGTTGTCCATGCACGGGCCGCCGTCCAGGTACACAGAGACCGCCTCGGCCAGCTGCTCCTCGGCCTCGTCGGCGGTGACGGCGGCCGGGTGACCGTGCCGGTTGGCGCTGGACACGGCCATCGGTCCGGTCTGCTTGAGCACATCCAGGGCCACCGAGTGCAGCGGCATCCGCAGCGCGACCGTGCCCTTGGTGTCACCTAGGTCCCACATCAGGGTCGGGCTGGCCCGGAACACCAGCGTGAGCGCGCCCGGCCAGAACTCATCGATCAGGTCCTGCCCGAACGCACCGAGGTCGTCCACCAGCGCCGCGGCGGCACGCGCGGTGCCGACCAGCACCGGCGGCGGCATGTTCCGGCCGCGGCCCTTGGCCGCCAGCATGGTGGTGACCGCGGCCGGGATGAACGCGTCCGACCCGATCCCGTACACCGTGTCGGTCGGCAGGACGATCAGCTCACCGCCGCGCACGGCGGTAACCGCGGCGTCGATGCCCGCCGTCCGCTCATGCGGCTCCCGGCAGTCGTAACGCTTGCTCATCAGGCTCCTTCACCGGACCAGGCTGCGGTGACGAACCGGTCGCGGCCTGCCAGATCCTTGTTGTTGCGTGTGTCCCGCCAGCCGGATTCCTCGGGGAACACCCAGTACACCGCGGCGCCCTGCTGAGCGCCGTGTTCCACCGCGACCAGACCGCCGGGCCGGAGCAGCCGCCGCGCTGTGCGTTCGACTGTCCGGATGGCGTCGAGCCCATCCGTTCCGCTCCACAGGGCTGCAGGGGGATCGTACTCGCTTACCTCAGGTTCGACGTAGGCCCCGACCGGGATGTACGGCGGGTTGCTAACCACCAGGTCCACCGTACCGTCGAGCTCGGCCAGCACGTCACGGAAGTCCCCGGCGTGCAGCATGACCCGCCCGGCCGTGTGCGGGACGTTCTCGACGTAAGAGGTGACGTTGCGCTCGGCCCAGGCGCGGGCCAGCGGATCGGCCTCGACCGCGTGCACCCGGGCCCGGGGCACTTCCTGCGCGATGGCCAGCGCGATCGCACCCGAGCCGGTACCCAGGTCGGTCACGACCGGCTCGGCCACGTCCATCTCGCGCTGCCGGTCGATGGCCCAGCCGGTCATGACCTCGGTCTCCGGCCGCGGCACGAACACACCCGGGCCCACGTTCAGCTCCAGGTAGCGGAAATGCGCCCGGCCGGTGATGTGCTGGAGCGGCTCGCGCGCCGCCCGGCGGGCAATCTCGGCCCAGAACCGCGCGTCGAAGTCCGTGTCGGCCACCAGGTGCAGCTCGCCCCGCCTGACGTTGTGCACGCTGGCGGCGATCAGCTCGGCGTCGGTGCGCGGGGATTCGACCCCGGCCTCAGCCAGCCGGAGCGCGGCCAGCGCCACCTCGTCAAGCAGCAGGCTCATCATCGCCGGTGCCGGCCAGCTTCGCGTTCATGTCGGCGGTGGCCAGCGCGTCGATCACCCCGTCGAGCTCGCCGTCGATGACCTGGTCCAGGTTGTAGGCCTTGTAGCCCACCCGGTGGTCGGAGATCCGGTTCTCCGGGAAGTTGTAGGTGCGGACCCGCTCGGAGCGGTCCACGGTGCGGACCTGGCTGCGCCGTTCCGCGCTCGCCTTGGCGTCGGCCTCGGCCTCGGCGGCGGCCAGCAGCCGGGCGCGCAGCACGCGCAGCGCCTGCTCCTTGTTCTGGAGCTGGCTCTTCTCGTTCTGGCAGGAGACCACGATGCCGGTCGGCAGGTGGGTGATCCGCACGGCCGAGTCGGTGGTGTTCACGGACTGCCCGCCCGGGCCAGAGGACCGGAACACGTCCACCTTCAGGTCGTTGTCGTTGATCTGGACCTCGACCTGGTCGGCCTCGGGGGCCACGAGCACGCCCGCGGCGGAGGTGTGGATGCGGCCCTGGGATTCGGTTACCGGCACCCGCTGCACGCGGTGCACGCCGCCTTCCCACTTCAGCCGGGCCCAGGCCCCCTCGTTGCCCTTGCCCTTGACCGCCACGGTGGCGTCCTTGACCCCGCCGAGGCCAGTATCGGTCTCGTCCAGGATCTCGGTCTTCCAGCCGCGCCGTTCGGCGTAGCGCAGGTACATGCGGAGCAGGTCGCCAGCGAACAGAGCCGATTCCTCGCCGCCCTCCCCCGCCTTGACCTCCAGGATGATGTCCCGGCCGTCGTTGGGGTCCTTAGGCACGAGCAGCTTGCTCAGCTGGTCCGCTAGTTCTTCCCGGCGCGCGGCCAGCTGGTCCGCCTCGGCGGCGAAGGACGAGTCCTCCTTGCCCAGCTCACGGGCGGCCTGCTCGTCGTCACCGGCCTGCTGCCACTCGTGGTAGGTGTGCACGATCGGGGTCAGTTCGGAATACCGGCGGCCGAGCGTTCGCGCCCGGTCCTGATCGGCGTGCACGTCCGGGTCGGCGAGGGCACGCTCGACTTCGGCATGCTCGCTGACTAGATCGTTAACCCGGTCGAACACCGGAATTCCTTTCCTGCCTTCTGCTGCCGTCCGTGAACGAGGGGCCGGCGGCTGAGGCGGCTGGCCGCCGTGGTGGCGGCTCGCTGCCGTGGTGGCGGCTGGCCGCCTTCATGGGGACGGCCGGACGTTGTAACGCTGGCCGGCCTTCGGTGACGCGAAATCTATGGCAAAGGCTGGGGCCGGGCCTGGCGGCCGCGAGCCCCAGCCTCGGGATACTCGTTACTTCTTGGTGGTCGAGGGGTTCTTGCCGAACCTCTTCTCGAACCGGGCCACCCGGCCACCGGTGTCCAGGATCTTCTGCTTGCCCGTGTAGAACGGGTGGCAAGCGGAGCAGACCTCGACATGGATATTGCCGTCGGGCGCGGTGCTTCGGGTGGTGAAGCTGTTTCCGCAGCTGCAGGTCACGTTGGTGACGTCGTAGCGCGGGTGGATGTCTGACTTCATGTGACAACTCCTGCCTCGAGCGGTCGCCGGGTCGCCCGCTGGGCGTGAACCGGTACCGCATGGTTGCGGCTTCTAGTGTGCCAGACCGTAGAACCAGATTTGCCTAACTGAAATTCCCCGCCGGACATGGGCCCGGGGAAGGGCTGCGGGGGCCGCGATTGGAAGGGTATGTGGGTCGCGACGTCCCATGAAACACCGGGCTTCCAGCGCGGTGGAACGCGCTGGAAGCCCGGTTTCATGACGTGCTGGCGGGTGCGTTGGACCCAGGAGCAGGGGTCAGGAGCCCAGGGTGGTCTTCTGGACCTGCATGAGGAACTCGGCGTTGCTCTTGGTCTTGCGCATCTGCTCCATGAGCAGCTCGAGGGCCTGCTGCGGCTCGAGCGCGTGCAGCACCCGGCGCAGCTGCCAGATGACCTTGAGCTCGTCGGGGGCGAGCAGGATCTCTTCCTTACGGGTGCTCGACGCGTCCACGTCGACCGCCGGGAAGAGCCGCTTCTCCGCGAGCTCGCGGCGCAGCCGCAGCTCCATGTTGCCGGTGCCCTTGAACTCCTCGAAGATGACCTCGTCCATCCGGGAACCGGTCTCGATCAGGGCCGCGGCCAGGATGGTCAGCGAGCCGCCGTTCTCGATGTTGCGGGCCGCGCCGAAGAACCTCTTGGGCGGGTACAGCGCGGTGGAGTCCACACCACCGGACAGGATGCGGCCACTGGCCGGCGCCGAGTTGTTGTAGGCGCGGCCGAGCCGGGTGATGTTGTCCAGCAGGATGACCACGTCGTGGCCCATCTCCACGAGCCGCTTGGCGCGCTCGATGGCCAGTTCGGCCACGGTGGTGTGGTCGTCGGCCGGGTGGTCGAAGGTGGAGTGGATGACCTCACCCTTGACCGTGCGCTGCATGTCGGTGACCTCTTCAGGCCGCTCGTCGACCAGGACAACCATGAGATGGCACTCGGGGTTGTTCTTGGTGATGGCGTTGGCGATCGACTGCAGGATCGTGGTCTTGCCCGCCTTCGGCGGCGACACGATCAGGCCGCGCTGGCCCTTGCCGATGGGGCAGATCAGGTCGATGATCCGGGTGACCATGTTGGCCGGATCGGTCTCCAGGCGGAGCCGGTCCTGCGGGTACAGCGGCACCAGCTTGGAGAACTCTGGCCGGGTCGGGGACTTCTCCGGGTCGAGCCCGTTGACCTTGTCCAGGCGCACCAGGGCGTTGAACTTCTCCCGGCGCTCGCCATCGCGGGGCTGCCGGACTGCGCCCTCAATGACGTCACCCTTGCGCAGGCCGTGCTTGCGGACCTGGGACAGGGAGACGTAGACGTCGTTCGACCCGGGCAGGTAGCCCGTGGTACGGACGAAGGCGTAGCCCTGGCTGTCCAGCACGTCCAGGATGCCGGCGATCGGGATGAGCACGTCATCCTCGGCGATCACAGGCTCCGGGTCGGCCTGGCGGTCACGCCGCCGGTTCCGGTTGCGGAAGCGATCGCGGTTCCGGCCGCGGCCGCGGCCATCGTCATCGTCGAACTGGTCGTTGCCGCCGCCGCGCGCTGCGATTGGCTCGCGGTCGCGGTCGCGGCCGCCCTGGTCACGGTCACGGGCACCCTGGTCACGGTCGCGGCCGTTCGGGTCACGGTCGCGGCCACCCTGGTTGCGGTCGCGGTTTGCGCCATCGCGGTCGCGGCTACGACCGTTCTGGTCACGGCCGTTCTGCTCCCGGGCACCGTCGCGGCTGCTCTGGTCGCGGCCAATCTGCTCGCGGCCATTGTCGCGGTTGTTTTGGTCGCGGCTGCCATCGTCGCGGGTGCCGCTGTCCCGGCCGGACTGCTCGCGGCTGGCGCTGTCCCGGCCGGCATTGTCGCGGCTGGCGCTGTCCCGGCCGGACTGCTCGCGGGCCTGGTCGCGGCCACGGGATGGCTGGTCGTCGCGCCGGCTGTTCCGGCGGCGCCGGTCACCGCGCTGGGTGCCGTCCTGGCCCTCCCCCGCCTGACTGTCGCCCTGCGGCGCGCCGGCGCCGTCCTGCTGGGCCGGTGCCTGCTGAGTCGCGGTACCCGAAGCGTCGCCGTTAATCTGCTCGGCGGCCCGGGGGGCCGTGTCAGTGGCAAAGCTGAGCTGCTGCCCGGCCCCGTCCGCGCCGATACCGCCGCCGGCGCTGGTGCCCACACCTGAGGAGGCGGCGCCTCCGATGGCCGGCCCGCTGGTGGTGTCTGGTTCCATAGCGTCCTGCTTCCGCAGGCGAGTCGAGCCAGCTCCCGCGGACGCGACACGCTTCTCCGAACCTCGGCTGCTGCTCCCTGCGTCCTGCCGGGGTGCACCGCCCTGTCGTGCCTCAATCGCTTCGACCAGCTGGCCCTTGCGCATCCGGCCCGCCCCCTGGATACCCAGGCCCTGCGCGATCCGCTGCAACTCAGGCATGACCAGCGAGGAAAGGCCAGTGCCACCACGGCTGCGAGACTTGGATGCCGACGCCGTCGCTCCTCCAGCCCCCTCAGAAGCTCCGCCCGCGGACGGCGCCGAGCTACCGACTGGGGCGTCCCCAGACGCGTCTGGCGCGCCGTTGAGGAGTTCGGTTGTGTCGCTCACTAATGGTCCTTCCATGATTCCTCGGCCACCTGGGTGAACCCGCTAGGCCCGTCGACCCGGTACAGCGGCCCTCGCTGGGGCCAGAGTTGATTCGTGCTGCTCTGATAGCCGCCGAATTTCCACGATTCCCGCAACGCTCTGCGTTTCCTCCGTGCGTCGCTTTCTGTCCGCAAGCTTGGGAGATGAGTCGGGAGCGTCGAGGCGGCGGTACTGCTCGCCCACGTCCCCGGATCGCGCGTTCCCGCCAGGCTGGCCGCGCTCCCCGGCTCGGAAGAGAGCAGAACACCCTGCGTCAAAGACCTCGGGTACAGCAACAATACCGTTCCGGAGGAGTTTAACGGCGAACGCCCGGTTTGCCGACAAGCACCCAATCATGGGCGGGGCATCCGGTGCGCTACCAATCCTAACACCATGAGGACTCACGGCATTCCTTCGCAGCCGTCCGTGTCACGCGGAAAGAGAAGGCAACGGTCCAGAGGCGCCCGCTAGCACGATCCGGCATCCGGCGTACCCAGCTCCAGGAAGGATGTCTTGGCCTGGCTCTGCACCGTGTTACCCGATCGGGCGGATCGGCCGCTCGTGTCCGGCGTCAGCAACCCAGTGGGGGCTCCGGGCGCAGGACACGCGCACCTTGCCGCTCGACGTCCAGCGGACTTATGTGCCATGCAATACCCGTTTCTCTCACGATTGAACCCAAGCTGTCCAGGTGGTGACGATAATCAGGCTTGTCCTGCTCGCTGAGGATGGCCAGTACGGACGGCCCGGCGCCGGACATCACTGCGGGGATGCCGGCCTTCCGCAGACGGCCGATCAGGTCGGCTGTGCCGGGCATGGCGGTGGCCCGGTAGTCCTGGTGCAGCCAGTCCTGTGTCGCGGCCAGCAGCAGCCCGGCGCCGCCGTGCCCGTCGGCCGGCTCGCTCCCCTCGAGTGCGCCGCCCTGC
>JBAPYC010000704.1:0-16581 GCA_049284535.1 Streptosporangiaceae bacterium | reverse complement strand
GGCCGGGCCGACCTGCTGCTCATCCACGATCCGGAGCTGCTGCTGGCCGTGCCCTCGCGGCGGCGGCGCCCCGCCACCGTGTGGGACGTGCACGAGGACACCGCGGCCGCGCTCAGCACCAAGCCCTGGCTGCCGCGCCCGCTGCGGCCCCCGGCCGCGCTGGCTGTGCACACCGCGGAGCGGCTGGCCGAACGGTACATGCACCTGATCCTGGCCGAACAGGGTTACGCGGCGCGGTTCCCCAGCCCGCACCCGGTCGTGCCGAACACCACCTATGTCCCGGATGAGCCCGCGCCGTCTGGCGGCGACCGGCGGGTCGTCTACCTCGGCCACCTGTCCCCGGACCGCGGCACCGCCGAGATGATCGAGCTGGCGCGGCAGCTGCGCCCGCACGGGATTACGGTCGAGCTGATCGGCGCGGCCGACCGCCGCGCCCGGGCCCAGATCGAGCCCGCGCAGGCGGAGGGCCTGCTGCGCTGGCACGGCTTCGTGCCCAACGACCGGGCCGTAACCATGGTCGACGGCGCGCTGGCGGGCCTGTCCCTGCTGCAGGACGAGGCCAACTTCCGGCACTCGCTGCCGACCAAGGTCGTGGAGTACATGGCCCGCGGGGTACCGGTGGTGACGACACCGCTGCCGCGGGCGGCCGAGCTCGCGACGGCTCACGAATGCGGCTTCGTGGTGCCTTTCGGTAACGTGGGCGCGGCCGCCTCCGCGGTGCTGGAACTGGACCGCGATATGTCGCTGCGGACGAAAATGGGCCGCCGGGGTCATGAGGCGGCCTTGCGGTCACTAGGCTGGCCGTCGGATGCCCGGGAATTCGTCGCTCAGCTAGAAGCATGGGCGGCCAAGAATAACCCGCAGGATGCTTTCAGGTAGATCTGAGTTCACCTTCTGGCTACCTTCACGGGGCGGAAAAGAAAGGACTGGTGTGCGGATCGGCGGGGCGCTTATGGGGCACGTGCGGGAAATGATCGCGCGCAATCCCTATTTCGCCGCCGCCCTGGCCGCCGGTGCGGGGCTGCGGCTGCTGGCCATGATCGGCTACCCGGGCGCGCTGTGGTTCGCGGGGGACTCCTACGTGTACCTGGGCGCCGCCCTGCGACTGCGGCCCAACCTGTCCAAGACCACCGGCTACTCGCTGTTCCTCAAGGTCCTGGAGCCGTTCCACAGCCTGACGCTGGTAACCGGCCTGCAGCACCTGATGGGCCTGGGCACCGCGGTCCTGATCTATCTGCTGCTGCGGCGCAGCAGCGTGTCCCAGCGCTGGTCCACGGCGGCCACGCTGCCCGTGCTGCTCGACGGCTTCGAGATCGAAGACGAGCACATGGTGATGGCCGAGGCCCTGTTCACTTTCCTGGTAGTGCTGGCGCTGACGGCGATCTTGTGGTCTCGCCGGGTGCCCTGGTGGGTGGCGCTGCTGGCCGGGCTGGCAGCGGGGTACGCCGTCGACGTGCGCAGCGAGGGCCTGCCGGTGCTTGTCCTCTTCCCGGTCGCCGTGCTGCTGCGCGGCCTGCGCCCCGACGGCGCCTGGGTGTGGCGGAACTGGCGGGGGTGGCTCGCGGCCGCGCTGATGGCGGCCGGCTGCGCCGCGCCCGTGGTGTCCTACGCGGCGTGGTTCCACTCCTGGTACGGCTCCTGGACGCTGAGCCGGTCGGACGGCTTCTACCTGTGGGGCCGGATGTCGTCGTTCGCCGAGTGCGCGGTCATCAAGCCCCCGGCCGGCGAGCTGACGATCTGCCCGTCAGGGCCGCCGGCCAGCCGGACGCCGCCCGGTGACTACATCTGGCACGCCCCGCAGGTGCACGACATCGCGGGCGGGCCGGTCAGCGCGGCCAACGACAAGCTGCTCCGGGACTTCGCCATCCGGGCGGCGAAAGCCCAGCCGCTGGGCTATCTGCACGCCGTCCTGGGCGGGCTGGCGCTGGCGGTGGAGTGGCCGCGGCACCCCTATCCGGACGCCGGCACCGTGTATTACTACTACTTCCACCTGACGCCGCAGACGATCCCGGCCAATCACTCCTGGATTCCCGGCGGCACCGCCTACTCCGACGCCGTCCAGTACGGTCACGCCGTGCCGAGCCGGGTCGTCCGGCCGGCCGCGATCTTGATCGACGGCTGGGAGCGGGTGTTCTACACCTGGGGGCCGCTGTTCGGCGTGATCATGCTGGCCGGCCTGGGCGGGGTCATCCGGATCCGGCGCCGGCGGCCCTACCTGGCCTGGGCACCGCGCCAGGGCAGCATGCTGCCCTGGGTGACCGCGGTGGCGCTGCTGCTGTTCCCGATCGCGGTGGCCGACTTCGACTACCGGTACCTGCTCCCGGTCCTGCCGTTCGCCTGCCTGGCCGCGGGCCTGGCCTTCGCCCCGGCCCGCCAGCACGCTCCCGCTGCCCCGCCCGGGGCCACCCCGCTCACCCCAGCACCGTCAGGTGCGGCACCCACACCCGGTACCGCAGGTTCGTGATCTGGCCGCCCGGCGTGACCTCGACCGTTTCGAGGTTGACCGGGTGCCGCACGGGCCCCTCGTAGAGCCGGAGACCGCGACCGAGCAGAACCGGCACCTGATGGACCAGGAGTTCATCGACGAGACCCTCGGCCAGGCACTGGCTGGCCACGCTCGCGCCCATCACGATCACGTCCCGGCCGTCCGCCGCCGTCCGGGCCTGCCCGACCGCGTCATGCACACCGGTAGTGACGAACGTGACATCGCCGCCGGACGCCCCCGGCGGCCGGTGGGTGACCACGAACACCGGCCCGCTATAGGCACCGCCGTAGAGTTTGGCCTCCGGCAGGTTGGCGGCCCCGAGGTCGTACAGCCGCCGGCCCATCAGGACGGCCCCGGTCCGGCCGACGGTCTCGTCCAGGGACGGGCTCAGCGACCCGCTGTGGCCGAAAGCCCAGCCGAGGTCGTCGTTCTGGTCGGCGATGTAACCATCCAGGCTCATCGTGGTGTGCCAGACGACCTTGCCCCTCATCGTCACCGGTCCTTCCGTCAGCGCTTCGTCCCCCGGGAGGTGACGGTTCGCGCCGGCCGGACTCATCGATTCAGGTCGGCATAAAATCTGTCCGTTTCGGTCAGCTACGACGGCGTGGTCGCTCTCGGCGTATCCTGGGGCGTGGGTGAGTCGGCCGGGCGGTCGCGCCGGGCGCAAGCCCGGTGAGGAAGGTCCGGGCTCCACAGGGCAGGGTGGTCGGTAACGCCGACCCGGGGTGACCCGCGGGACAGTGCCACAGAGAACAGACCGCCTCCGCGCCATGCGGAGGTAAGGGTGAAACGGTGGTGTAAGAGACCACCAGCGCCGCAGGTGACTGCGGCGGCTCGGTAAACCCCACCCGGAGCAAGGCCAAGAGGGGAACCACTGGTTTCCTGCGCGAGCGATCGAGGGTGGCCCGCCCGATGCTCGCGGGTAGGCCGCACGAGGCTGTCGGCAACGGCAGTCCCAGATGGATGACCGCCGCCCCGCGCGAGCGGGCGCACAGAACCCGGCCTACAGGCCGGCTCACCCCCATTTGGGCCGCTGACCTGGGACGGAAGGAGCAGTGCGTTTCCTAGTTCCGTCCCTGTTCCGCCGGAGCTGTCGCGAAGATTGCATCGATTGCCCCGCGGCCGAGATCTTCGGCGTCGGGGAACAGGTGCCCGTAGGTGTCCATCGTCTCGGTGATGGTGCCGTGACCGAGCCGGGCCTGAATCACCCGGGGGTTCAGGTTGGCAGCGATCAGTGTCGAGGCGTAGAAGTGGCGCAGGTCGCGGAACCGTGTTCCCTTCGGCAGGCAGTGTGCCGGATCTGCGCACGTCTCACTGCACCGATTGCCTTCGTGTTTCAGCGCGGGTGGCTTACCGCACACGCGGGCACTGGCGACTTTGCGTCAGCACCGTGAGATCTTGACCCTTGCGGGCTGGATCGCGCTCTTGATCGCATGCGTGGAGTACGACTCGCGAGACCGCCAAAGTGCCGAGACAACCCGCCAGGCGGCGCTGTCCCTTGGAGCTGAGGCGGATCAACCGGAAATCCAGGCGTGGGCTCACGAGATTCGGGCTTGGATTTCCCTGACAACCGGTAACTACCACGGTGTGGTCGCAGGAGTAGAGATCGCTCCGCACTACAGCGTGGCTATCCAGCTCGCAGCCCAGGAAGCCAAGGCATGGGCACGTATCGGTGATCGTAGGCTCACCGAGGTTGCGCTCGACAAGGGGCGCAGGCTTTCGGAGGCCATGCCGTATCCCGAAAATCTTGACCATCATTTCGTGGTGGACCCGACGAAGTTCGACTTTTACACGATGGACTGCTACCGGCACCTTGGCGAGGACCGTCTGGCCGAGACCCTCGCCAACGAAGTCATTCAGTCCAGCACCGACTTCGATGGCACCGAACGCGCACCCATGCGACTCGCCGAAGCGCGCATTACGCTCGGTGTGGTCGCGGCGCGTCAGGGTGAGCTTGGGGAGGCAATCCACTATGGGGAGGAGGCCCTTAATGCTCCGCGCAAGTCGCTGCCATCGCTGCTCATGGTCAGCCGCGACCTCACCAAAGTTCTGAATGGGCAATACCGGAACGAATCCGAGACGCAGTCCTACCTCGATCAGCTTCATACCCTCAGTTCGTAAGTAGGGTCTGCGGTTTCCCGCCGCCGGGATTCCCAGCCGCCGCAGTTAACGTCGGCACGGCACGCGTCGGGAGTCAACGTGCAACGGCCGAATTTCGCTAATGTGCGGACGAACGACGCTGACGCCTGCAAGGGAACCTGCGCACGCTGGGCTGGCACCGTGGAATTCTGGCGAGCTTGCCGGAAGGCGTCAGTGACCTGATCCGCGTTAAACAGCTGCCGGGTGACCACTGGGACTAGCCGACGTCAGGGCTTTGCCGTATAACAAGATTTGAGCCTCGGCCGCACGCGGCAGAGGCGGCGATCCGAGGGGCCTGTTATGTCGGAACCCGCTTACGACCACTTCACCACTCACGACGGACTGGCGATCGCCTACCGGGTCAGCGGCCACGGCAGGCCGGTGGTCCTGATTCATGGCTTCACCGTCACTTCCACGGTGAACTTCGCCACGCACTGCGCCTATGACGGTGACGGGCAGCTGGTGACAGCCGCGGGGCCGACGGTGGAAAGCGCCTTGCACGATGCGGGGTTCCAGGTGGTGATGTACGACCTGCGGGGGCACGGCCATTCCGACAAGCCGCACGATCCGGCTTGTTACACCATGGACGCTCATGTCGGCGACGTCCAGGCCCTGGCCGGGCACCTGTCACTGGACCGTCCGGCAGTGGTCGGCTACTCGCTCGGCTCGATGATCGCCGGGCGGCTGCTCGCCCTGCCCTGGGTGTCCGCGGCCGCCCTATGCGGGACGGGCTCCTTCCACGTCGAGGGCGAGGACCCGGACGACGGGTGGGACGATCTTGCCCGCTGCTTCAGCGAGGGATGCTGGGATCAGTACCCGGATTTGGGGATCTTCCGCAGCTTGGCCGAACTCAGCGGCAATCACGATTTCACCGCCCTCGGCGCGGTCGCCCAGAGCGTGCGGCCGATACCGAAGGCTAGCCTCAGCGCCGCGACCATGCCTGTGCTGGTTTTGAATGGCGGCACCGACGAAGGCGCTGCGGACGAATGGGATCTCACCCCCTTCGTTCCCGCTGCCAGACGCGTGAATGCCGGAGACGGGGACCACATGATCGCGCCGAGCGATCCGCTGTTCCAGGGTGAGCTTGCCAGCTTCTTGCTGGCCTCCACCTAAGGAACGCTGCATGCGCCCATGCCCGAGCCCGACCGGCGTCCCAACCGCTCAGCAACCTCAGTGACCGGAGTGCCGTTCACGACCTCAGCACCGCCCGGTATCTATGCTCGACCACGTTCAACCCCCGAAGCATTGCGGGAGTGTCGCGCATCAAGTGAAGTCACGGTGTCGCACATCAAACGGTGCCTGACACCGTGTCTCTTGTCGTCTCTTACGATGCCAGTGGACTTCCGGACCGCTGGCTGTCCGGACCGCTGGACCGGACCGCTGGCCGCCCCTGGGTGGCCGCCCTGGGTGTCTAGCTTCACTTGATCCTTGACGGATCGGCTTCACTTGATCCTTTACACGCCCTAGATGTTCTACGTCCGATAGCACCACGGTCGCACACGTTGTCTGCCCGTACAGTTAGCGGGGTGCGGTGAAGATCGTTTGCCTCAGCTCACGTCAGGTGATCTGCGGCTGGCTGGATGTTTCGCGCCGAGCGGTAACGTTCCCGGAACGGTCCGGGGCATACCATCGCGTCCATGAGGCACCGGCCGTGGGAACGCGCAGTGGCCTGGCTGCTAGCCGGGCTCACCGCATGTGCACTGGCGGCGGCGCTGGTGCTGGTCGCGCTGAATGTCAGCCGGGGAGGCGTCGGGCGGACGGGCGGTGATGCTCTCCTGGCCGTGGCGATCGGAGTAGGCGCAGCCACCAGCCAGCTGATCATCAGCCGACGCCCCGGAAACGTGATCGGCTGGCTGCTGAGTGTGGCCGGGCTGTCCCTCGTCGGCTCCATGCTTGGCGAGCAGTACGCGCTGTACGGGCTGGCCACCGCGCCGGGGTCGCTGCCCGCGGCGCGGACGGCCGGGTGGGCCGCGGGTGTCTTGGCCTCGGCGACGGTGATGCTGCTGGCCTTCCTGATTCTGCTATTCCCGGACGGGCGGCTCCCATCGCGCCGATGGCGCCCCGTACTGTGGGCGCTGGTCGTGGTCGCGCTTGGCTGGGTGGCAGGGCAGTTCCAGACCGGTACCACAGTCACCGGCGGGATCACTAATGCGACCTCGGCGGCCGGGATCACCTACAAGTACTCCGGGATCTTCCCGCATCAAGGCTGGGGCAACAGCGTCGGCCGGGGGATCGCCGTCCTCGGGGTGGCCGCTGGGGTGGCGGTGGTGACGTCGGTGTTCGTCCGGCGGCGCGGCGCGAGCGCCGAGCGGCGCAAGCAGCTGGCCTGGCTGGGCTATATCGGCCTGCTGACCGTCCTGTCGGCTGCGGCGCTGGTTGTCGCGAGCGTCGCGGCGCCCGGCGCGGCCAATGACTGGCTCGGCACGCTGATCTGGAGTTTCCTAGTGGGCATCCCGGTGGCGGGCGTCCCTGTGGCCTGTGCGATGGCGATCCTGAAGTACCGGCTGTACGAGATCGACCGGGTAATCAGCCGGACCCTGGCGTACGCGACCCTCACCGGCCTGCTGGTCGGGGTGTACGCGGGCCTGGTGCTGGTGGCCACCCGGGTACTGTCATTCCATACCCAGGTGGCGGTCGCCGCCTCCACGCTGGCTGCGGCGGCGCTATTTCATCCGCTACGGCGGCGGGTGCAGCAGTTGGTGGACCGGCGCTTCAACCGCACCCGGTATGACGCGGAGCAGACCATGGCCGCATTCGCGGCACGGCTGAAAGACGCCGTGGACCTGGACTCAATCCAGAACGAACTGGCCAGTACGGTGGACCAGGCCCTCGAACCGTCCCACGTATCGGTGTGGATCAGCCAGCCGGGCTGAAGCATCAAGCGGAACAGCACAGAATAGGCCCTGATGTGGGACCGACCAGCCCCGACCAGTGGGGCCGACCAAGTAGCGTCCGGGCGTGCCGCTTGGCCGTGTCCCGACCGGTGCCGACCGGTGTCCAATCCGAGCCGTTCGGGCCGCCCCTGGGATCTGTGCAGACTTTCTGTACGGTTTCAAGGCGGCCCGCCGGGCCGCTCGCGCCGCCGTCACGGCGCGCATGCCTTCGCTCCCGCTGGCGCTCCCGCTACAGGGGCGCCAACGCCGGTCGGCTGGCGCGAAAAGCAAAGCCCCAAGGGGGCCGCAATCAACCAGAAAGGTCTGGGGGCCGCGGCGGATTTGACTAGGGAACCCTCGCGATGGCCCAGATCGGGCTAATGCGGGCAGGCCAGAAGCCAGCCCGATCGCCGAGCCAGCTTACGGGCATCGCCCCTTTATCAAATCCGCCGCTCCGTCTGGCGAAAGCTAACCCGCCATCGCCCACTGACGCTTAAGCGTCAAGCCACCCCGGACGGCCTACCGGTCGAAGTCGGTGGGGGACACGAGAAAGACGGCATCCCGGCGGCGGCTACCTAGGATGGTCACACCCCAGAAGCGGAGCTCCGCAACATCGAGGAATCTGGAAGATCGATTCGCAAACATCGATGTGGTGCGAGAACTGCATCAATGACCTTCATTGACCTTCGTGCCACTAGTTCGCATCGAGAGGATCACCACCGAGAATCACGACGACGAGCACCAGGCCGTCACAACTTCCTAATGCAGCGGCAGAAGTTCGTGGCTAGCATGTACACCATGCATGCATGGCCCGCGGCGGCGCGTAAGTGGAAGGTGGCCTCGGGGATTGCGATTACCGTCCGGGAGCCTGGTAAGCCGTGCTGGCTTCTTTGGCTCGCGCCAGCGTCTGGCCGAGCTGATCTTGGCCAAACAGCTCATGAGTTTCCAGGTGCTTGAAGGAACCGGTACTCCCCACCGCGATGCTGAGCGCAGCGGCGCCGACCGAGTCGGGGATGTCGGCGATGAGGATCCCGTCGTAGGGGCCGAACATCCAGTAGATGGACTCAACCGAGCCGCCCAGCGAGGTGGCGAGCTGGCGCACGGCGGCGGTCCGGTCGCCAGGGTTCTGGATCATGCGCGTCCATGTCTCGCTGGAGTAGGTGAAGAAGAATGCGTACTTCGCCATGGGTGCCCCTTCAGCTGACGATCACCCTGTTGCTGAGAGCCTTGCATTTTACAGTCACCGGCCTGCGGCGTCTACCCTGCTAACGGCCAGATCCAACAGCGCATTTCGCCGAGCCGTTGGCGCGATACAGCTCTGAACGATCGGCGCTCAGCTTCCCGGAACCAGATTCCAGGTGCACGGACCGCTGACTTGGAAGGCGTAGACGCCGCTAAGGCTGATCGTTTCCGGGCCGTCGAAGTTCCCGTTGGTGATGATGCTGTTGATGCTGCCATCGGTACTGCTCAGCGTGGCGTAGTAACAGTCGTTAGCACCCGCATTCCCGCTCCCGTTGGTGTGGTAGGTGCCGGACTTGACGTCCTGGCCGACCACGAACGTGCCGTCTGAGCTGATGGTGTTCGCCTGCACTTGGCCCAGCTCCTGCTGCAGCGTCTTCTGCTCGCCCGCTACTGTCCGCTGCTGCGACTGCAGGACGGCCTCTTTGCTCTGGTACGTGGACTGCAGGGAGGCGTTCTTGCTCTTGTTAGGCGGCTGCCGCGTTCGCGTTCGCGGTCGCCTGCGCGTTCGCTGCGTTGGTGCGTGCAGTAGCCACCGCAGCGTTGTCGGTGCTGACCTGCGCCTGCAGGCCGGACACCTGGCCCTGGAGCGAAGTCACGTGCGCCTGCGACGCCTTGTAGCTGGCCTGGCTGATGCCGGTGGTGTGCGCTGCTGCACCGATGCCGACGCCGATAATGAGCGCGACCACCAGGCCGACACTGCTCGTCACGCGTCTCCGCGTCCACCTTCTCGGCTTCGGCTCGGGCGGCGGCGGCTGTGATGGTGACCGCTGGTATTCCGGTGGGTTGATGGTGCTCATGGGGTTCCCCAGGCGATAGCCGATAAGACGGGGGCCGCCCGCATGGCGGCAGATTCCTGCGCCTGACTGTAACCTATACTGGAAACTAGAAACTAGCAATTAATTTCCAGAAAGCGATAGCCATCGACTGCGGCGCGCTGGCGGCCGCCGCTGTGGCCGGGGAGATATGGCAGAAGACCGCGGGGACAAGGTTCGACAACCTTCCTGCAGCCTGAATTGAGCCCGCTTCAAACGCCTCGCCGAGGGTGAGGTTTTGGAGATAGGCCGGGGAGACATAGGGCGGGGCAGAGATCCCGGCGGTGTATAGGGATCCCTGCCCGGCTCTCACGCTAGTTCACGCCCCGCTCCGCCAGTTCCGTCTCAGTTCCGCCAGAACGCGGAAAACGATGAGAACGGGTGAGAGACCGTGAGAAGTGAAACAGCTGGTAGCTAGCGATTTGGGGGAGTAGTGCCAGGTCACAGAAGGCGGGGTGACTGAACCCGGCCTACAGGCTGGCCTACAGGCCGGCTCACCCCTTCAAATGCCTCTGAGGTGGAACGGAGCGATAGACCTCGCCGCAAGTTGGCGTCTGGACGCGCTTTCGGGGCGCATCGGGAGATGGACAGCAATTCTGCTAACTACCCAGATGCACAGGAAGCCATTTATCGACCTGCCAATATTGCCTTTCAAGTAAGGAGTCAGCGGGTCAGTCTGGCGAATGCGGCGGGATCATCCTCCAGCCGACGCCTGAATGCGCGCTCCAAGATCTGATCCTGGGGCACAACAATGTCGTATCTGCTGCTGGCGCTCGGCTCTAGCGCCTCAGTCCGCGAATCATCGTCAAGGACGCCTGCCTCAATATCGCTGCGGACTGATGCGAGCAGATCCGCTAGAGAGTTCAGGCCAAGCCAGCGGGTAACTGGATAGGTGACCCGTCAGCCGGAACCTGATGCGGTGGCTTTGGTGTGCGGCGGCGCGTCATTGGGCAAATCGCCGGGGGACGCCGCCGGGGATGTGCCGGGCTCAGTGGCAAGGCTGTGCTCAACGAAGGCGGGGCGGGCCGAGGTGTCGACGTGGAGCCGGAAGATGTCCGGGCGGTTGTAATGGCCGGCTGGGTCCATGTGGCGGCGCCCGGTCAGGACCGCTCCCAGATCGAGGTCGGCGATAAGGGTCTCCTCCTTCTCGCGTACCGGCCCGGCGAGAATGCGGCCGTTCGGCGCGATGATCACGGTGTTGCCTTCTTCCAGCCAGAGACCGTTTTCCTCCAGGTAGCCCGGCGGGACCAGTTGCTCGCGGTGGGGGAAGGCGGCTGGGATCTGGTCGGCGTGCAGCACCGGGTTGACGCCGACCACGAACATCCGGTTCTCGCGGGCCAGGTGCTGCAGCGTCGCGACCCAGCCGTCGCCGATCGCCAGCGTGGGGGCGATCCACAGGTCCACGCCCTGGGCGTACATGTGGAACCGGGCCAGCGGCATGTAGTTTTCCCAGCAGATCAGCCCGCCGAGGCGGCCGAACGGAGTGTCCACGACGCGCAGCGTCGACCCGTCGCCCATGCCCCACACCGTCCGCTCCGACCCGGTCGGGACGAGCTTGCGGTGCCGGCCGGCGAGTGCGCCGTCGGGTGAGAAGTACAGCACGGTGTTGTAGATGGTCCCGCCGTGCTGCTCACGTTCCTCCACCCCGATGACCAGCCAGACCCCGTTGTCGCGGGCGATGGCGCCCAGCCGCTCTGTGGCCGGGCCCGGCACGACGACGGCGTTTTCGGCCAGCAGGCGGAACCAGTCCTCATCACCATCCCAGATCGGCCGCGTGTCGATCCAGATCGGCGTGCCCGGGATGAAGACCTCGGGGAAGGCCGCCAGCTGGGCGCCTTGTGCCGCAGCCTGGCCCGTCAGGGCAGCAACCCGCTCCAGGGTCGCGGCCTGGTCCATGAGTACGTAGCTCGCCTGCACGGCGGCCACTCGAAGCGATGTCATCTCGCTGGCCTCCTGGGCTGGATGCTATCCCTCGTCACTGCGTCAGGGCGTCTGGGGCACCCTGGCTGATCCGGATGCCGCGCGGATGAGGGCGTCGAGCTTGCTGATGCCGTGCTTGGCGATGAGGTCAGCGTCGTCCATCATTACACCTTCGTGCAGTTAAGGTCACCAGGCCTGGTAGAGACGCGAGCCAGTACAGCAAGAAAATACCGCAGCCTGTCCGGCCAGCATCCGCCTTATAGGGCTGACGTCGACCTGCGTAAACGACCCGACAACGACCTGCATGCGACTCGTTCACACCGAGGGCTCACATACAAGACGGCGGGTTACCAGGAGCGAGCCTGTGTGTCTGCCACGATGGTTTCAACGGTAGCGATCGGCACCGTGACCCCGATGTCCCAGGTCTCCTCGTCGTGGCCGACCAGGATTTCGGCGCTCTCTCCGTGTGCCGTCCAGTGGACCGGTGCTCCTGCGGACTTGCCGATGTGCAGGCACCGCCGGTTGTTCCAGTCGGCGTCACGGATCGAGCGCAGGCCCATCAGTGCTTCCGGTGTCGCCCGGAAGTTCAGCTCCCATTCTGGGGATTGCAGTTTCACCAGGACCAGGATGGGATCGGCTGGGCGAGAAGCGAAGTTGAGCGTCACGTGGACCATGCCGCAAGTATTCACCAGCCTGTTCCACCGCTATTCCGCCTGAGAATGAAAAGATGCGGTCACTGACGAGAAACCGTGGGGGGTGAAACCGAGGGTCAGCTGTACGCGAGCGGAGTAACCGCAGGTCGCGGGAAAAGGGTGACAGAACCCGGCCGACAGGTGACTCACCCCCTTTAGATAGCTGACCTGGGACGGATTAGTCAGCGCGTTCCCTGATTCCGTTGACGTCGCGCCCAGCGGTCCGGCGGCCGCTGGTGGCACCTGAGCGTGGTCGCCTAAGCCATGGTCAGCACCGGCTATGTCGTTTCCTTCGGGGTGGCCGCGGGTATTTAAACGAGTGCCGCCATCCTCTGTGGGTGTGCCCTGGCGTCAGGCTTGCTGACCGCGCCTGCCAGTGCTGAGTCTGCCCCGGCCCTGGCCCAAGTAAGGAGATGGATAACAGTGACCGCTGATCCAGCGCCTGCCCTCGCCCCGCACGAATCCCGGCTGGTCACCATATCGGCTGCCTACGGCGCCGGCGGCAGTGTCGTGGCGCCTGGCCTCGCGCAGCGGCTCGGCGTGCCTTTCCTGCAGCGGATGACGACCGCCGAAGGCGATGTGGCTGACTCCGGGCCCTGTGCGGAACAGCTGACGCCCGATGAAGCTAGCAATACCCCTGTGCACCGGTTGTTCGCTTCGCTCACCCACGCGATGCCGGTCGGGCCCACTCAATCGCCCCTGCCGTCCAACTGGCTGGAGCAGGACCTGCGGAGCAGCGCCGAGGCCGGGATCCGCCGCCTCGCGGTCGACGGCGAGGGCGTGATTCTCGGCCGGGCGGCGGCGGTCGTCCTGGGCAAGGACCTGGGCCTCCGCGTACGGCTCGACGGCCCACCGCATCGCCGGGCCGCCCAGGGAGCCGTGATAGAAGGCATCGGTGAGGAGGAGGCTACGGCGCGCATGCAGGCGGCGGACAAAGCCCGCACCGCCTACGTCCGCCGCCTCTACCGCGTCAACCCGGCCGACGCGTCCCTATATCACCTCGTGATCGATTCCACCGCGATCCCGCTGGAGGCCGTCACCGAGATCATCCTGCAGGCGCTGTCCGGCCGCTCCCCGGTGCATGCCCAGCGCCGATAGCGCACCCGGGATTTCGGGTCATGCTGAGATGTTGAAGTGATGCCCATGCAGCGCTGGGACCGTTGTGGTGACGCGGGCTTGAGCTGCGCCTGATCGTTTGTGCTCGTGATGAGCGTCCTTGACGGTCTCTGCTGGCTGCAGGTTTCACAGAGCGCTAGCGGGCATGGAGCGGGGCAGGCTCCCGGCGGTGTGCTGGGACGCCTGCCCCGGCTGTCGGATTGCGGCTCGCCGTAATGGGCCAGGTAACTGCTGGCTGTCAGCTGAATCAGGCAGCGACGTGATCCTCGGCTCGCTGCTGCACCGTGCTCTGTGGAACCGGCGGCCCCTGCTTCACCATCCAGATGCCGGCCACGAGCACCCACAGCAGCGTGGCCAGTAGGCCGAAGAAGCCGGCCGGACCGGCCAGGCAGGCGAGGCCGAACGCGAACATGACCCATCCCATCCATCTCGGCAGGATCTGGCCGATCACCACGGCCAGGCCGGTCAGGATGCCGAACAGGGCGAACCCGACAAGGATGGGCAGGAAGAAATCGTTCTCGAGCAGGCTCAGTGTCTGGGCTGAGGCGACGGTCAGGTGGCTGTGGTCCTGTGCGAGAACCGTGTCGAAGCCGATCGAGGTCAGGAAGCCGACGCCGCCGAAGGCGGCCCCGGCGAGTGCTCCGCTGGCTAGCCAGCGGTCACCGGTCCGTACCTGGCGGGCCAGTGCCACCGCGAACAGCATGAGGAAGAGTATGGCCAGGCCTCCGATGAGGTCGAAGGCGAAGTCCGCGTTGTGGTGGCTTCCGTACCAGGTAAGGACCTGCGTGCCGGTGGCGTTATCGCCTGGCGAGTTTGGAGATGCGAAGAACGCGATGGCGACGAGCACCCCTGCGAGCGTCCCGGACGCGGGTGCCCATTTGCTAAGCCATGCTGACATGTAACTCACCCTCCCCTGGGCCTGTGTGAACTCGAGCCCGTGCTGACTGGGACGCCTGCCCGTTTTCAGGCCAGCCGGATTGAGCTGAATCTGCGGACCGTGCGTTCCGGGATCGTCATGGGCTCCTGTCTGCCGGAGGACAGGGAGAGCATTTGTGATACTCATAAGTGAGCATCTTTTGGGGGCGGCTTCCGGCTCGGCGCTTTCGCCCGGCCGTTCGAGACATTTACGTCGATCAAGCTAGCTGCCGGTAAGGGGCCAAGGCCGCATCTGGTGAGGAGATTGAACGCTGCGGCGCTCGACCACGCTAACCTCCAGCCCACGAGCCGCCCCTGAGCAGGTCGATCTGCCCGGAACCATAAGAACCGCCGAGATCTCGGTCGCAGGTCAGATCTCATGCGAGGCACGTTCGCCAAGGTCAGGCAGACGCTTGCACAGGACCCGGCCTACAGGCCGAAGGGCTGCTGCTAGGTTCCCCCGAGGGTCGCTGCCACGGTGCCGAGTCCTTGACTTTGCCGTGGTGGACTAGGCGGTCGATCATGACGGCGACCATGTCCTCGCCGAAGACTTCGCCCCCACCGAACCGAACGGCTTGTTGCTCATCACGATCAGGCTGACCCGCCCGTAGCGGGCCGAAACGAGCAGGCAAAGCCGCCCGCCGCGCACTTGCCGGACGCTGTAAGCATTACCCGTCAGACGATCGGCGCCCAGCACACATTCCCCCGGGAATCCGAGTGAGCGGTCTGATGGTCCAGTCGATCGGGTAATTGACGATGAGGGTGAAGGTGACGCCGGCCTTTTCGTAGGCCTGCCGGGTATCCACAATCATCTCCTTAAGCCGGCTCATCTGCTGTGCGTGCTCGTCGGACTCCCAGATGCTGACATGGACCACGGAACCGTCGGGCGAGGTGCCTGCGTGGTCGCTGATCAGGCCGGGCAGTTCCTTGACGGCCGGGACCAGGTAGCTGACGGTCGCCACGGTCGTCTCATGGGCCTCCGGAACCGGGCGGGATCAAAGTTGCCGCGTAAGACGCGGACGACTGCGGTCGGAGGAATCGGGCCGGCCGTCATGGGAAGCCTCCTTGGGTATTTACATTCCGATAAGACACCAGAATATAATATTGGCCAGGAGGATATGGAGTGAGACCTGCTGCGGCGCGTCCTGCGGGGCGGCCGAGAAACCCGGAGCTGGACCGGGCGATCCTGGCAGCGGCCGAGCAGCAGCTTCGCGAGGCCGGATACGCCGGGATGTCCCTGGAATCGGTGGCAGCCGCTGCCGGCACGACAGTCCCTGCGGTGCGCCGCAGGTTCCGCAGCAAGGCCAGCGTGGCCGTCGCGGTCATCGACTCGCTGCGAGTCGAGAGCATGCCCGCCGAGTCACGGCCGCCCCGCAGCCGCGCCCTCGCCGTCCTGCGGAACTTCCGCGCCAACCTGCTGCGCAGGAACTCCATGGCGGTGGTCGGCACGCTGCTGGCCGAAGAGCACCGTCATCCGGAATTGCTCGCCGCCTTCCGCCACCGCTTGGTCGAGCCGCGCCGGGCAGCGCTGCGCCTGGCCCTGGCCGAGGGCATCAGCTCCGGGGAACTGCCGGACTCAGCAGACCCCGACCTCCTCGCCAGCATGCTGATCGGCTCGTTCTACGCACGGTATATCGCCACCTCCGACATACCCGATGACTGGGCAGAGCGGACCCTGCGGCAAGTGTGGCCCGAGGCACCGCAGCGCCCAGCCACGTGTCCAGCCCACTCTAGGTAAAGGCAAAAAGCGCCCCGTCGCTGACCGGGCCAGCGACAGACCGCGCAGCGGCAGCGAGCGCAACCATCAGATCCTGAGTCCGGCTTCACGATCACGCTCCGTCAGCAGGACCAGCGGGGCTGCCTGACCCAAGCGCACGGCACCTCAGCGCAATTAGGCTCTTCTACCTGGCATTGCGGCTCCCCCTATAGAGCTCTGACCTGCGGTGCAGTATCGCACGTGGGATTAGTCCGAGACCTCGTGGATGCCGTGTAGTTGCGCCGGGCCAGGATTGCAGTAGTGCTCGTGTAGACACCAGATGAGTCCGCGCCCAGTGCCTCTACGAGGCGTTTCTCAGCTGGTTCGGTGGAACCTTATTGTCCGCTTGAGGGTGCGAAGTCCTTCTTGATGGCCTCCTTTACCTTCGCGACGTCCGGTCCGGCTCCGGCCCCCTCGTAAAAGGAGAGGTCCTCATCTGCTCCAACCAGGCGCAGGCATTGACCTCCTGGAGCCTGGAAGTACAAGTGCGGGTCCGGTACCTCCTCAAGCTCTCTCACGAGCCCGGACTCAAGGATTCTGAGCCTCGTTTCTTCCACGTCGCCGGACTTGATCTCCAGCCAGATGGCCCTGGCGCTGCGCAGGAACTCGCTTTCATCGGTCACGCCCCCGT
>JBAPYC010000703.1:0-3944 GCA_049284535.1 Streptosporangiaceae bacterium | reverse complement strand
CACCCAGTGCCTCCTGAGAGCCGGTGCCGCCGGAAGAGCCCGCGGGCCCGGGTGCGCCGGGCAGGCGGTGGGCGCCGGTCCCGGGGCTGCGGTACGCGCCGGTGCCAGACACCGGGTGAGCACCGGTGCCCGGTCCAGGCGCGGGGAAAGCGCCGGTGCCCCGGCCGGGCATGGAGTTAGCGCCGCTGGCCGGACCAGGTACGGGATATGCGCCGGTGCCCCGGCCAGCTGAGGCGTTGGCTCCGGTACCCGGCCCGGATCCGGGGAAAGCGCCGGTACCCGGCCCGGATCCGGGGAAAGCGCCGGTACCGGGGCCGGATGCGGGGTACGCGCCCGTGCTCCGGCCAGGGGTGGAGTTGGCGCCGGTGCCCCGGCTCGGTATGGAGTTAGCGCCGGTGCCGGGACCGGTCGCGGGATATGCGCCGGTGTCCCGGCCGGGAACGGGGTTAGCGCCGGTGCCGGTACCAGGTACGGGATATGCGCCGGTGCCGGGGCCAGGTGCCCGGTACCCGCCGGTCCCTGCCCCGGTGGGGCGGTACCCGCCGGTGCCGCCGCGGGAAGCGCCCGCGTTCCCGGGGAAGCCGTTATCCGGCGTATCGGACCCGCCAGTACCGTAGCCGAACGCACCGGGTGCCCGGGGCGCGCCGTGCCGGGGCCCACCCGAAGCGGTTGGCCCGGTGCCCTCAGGAACGCCAGTATCGCCGGCGTTGTCCCGCGGCGGTGGCCAGGTGGGCTCGCGGCGGGAGCCGGCGGACGGGCGGGAGGGGTCCGCGCCCTGGTGATCCATAACGACGAGGGTAGCGTCCGTGGAAGTCCCGGTATGCTGGACAGAGAACTTTCCGTGCTGTTGTAGCTGGTCGGCGACGCGCGGTAAGCTCCCGAGGCGGAAGGCCCTGGAGACAGGGTCCGAGGCTGGCCGCCGCTTTGGCATCAATCGGTCAGACGGAGTATGCTGCATTGGCGTCATGCGCGACGGGCATGCACGCGGTGCACCCCCTGCGCACATCGCAGCGCGGCGTGGTTCGCCAGCGGAGCGCCCGGGGCGGGTACACCAGCAGGTGTAGCCCGGTAACGATCACGATACATACGCGAAGGCTTAGGACTGTGCGCACTTTCAGCCCCAAGGACAGTGACATTACGCGGCAGTGGCATGTCATCGATGCCTCTGACGTCGTGCTCGGCCGCCTGGCCAGCCACGTGGCTGTGCTGCTCAGGGGCAAGCACAAGCCGATCTTCGCGCCGCACGTGGACACCGGCGACTTTGTGGTCGTGGTCAACGCGGCGAAGGTCGCGCTCAGCGGCAACAAGCTCGAGCAGAAGCACGCCTACCGGCACTCCGGTTACCCGGGTGGCCTGCGGTCGATCTCCTACGCCACCCTGATGGAGAGCAACCCCGAGCGGGCCGTGGAGAAGGCCGTCCGCGGCATGCTGCCGAAGAACTCGCTCGGCCGTAAGACGCTGCGCAAGCTCAAGGTGTACGCGGGCCCTGATCACCCCCACCAGGCGCAGGCGCCGAAGCCCTACGAGATCACGCAGATCGAGCAGTAGTACAAGCTACAGGAAGTACGAGGTCCAGACCGTGACCGAGCCCACTGGCGTCACCACTACCAGCGGCGACGACGAGGCCGAACTCACTGATACCGCCGACGGCGAGTTCGGTGAGGGCGGCGCCCCGTCGGAATACACCACCGAGTCGTCCCAGGACGCGCCGGCGCGGGCCGTCAGCCGGCGCCCAGTGGTCACCGGCAACGCGAACGGCACCGGCCGCCGTAAGGAGGCCATCGCGCGGGTCCGCATTCAGCCCGGCACTGGCCAGTGGCTGATCAACGGCCGGACGCTCGACGTGTACTTCCCTAATAAGGTGCACCAGCAGCTGGTCAGCGAGCCGTTCGTGACCCTCGGCGCGGAGGACGCGTTCGATGTGGTGGCCCGGATCTCCGGCGGCGGCGTCACCGGGCAGGCGGGCGCGCTGCGCCTCGGCGTGACCCGGGCGCTCATCCTGGTGGACCCGGAGAACCGTCCGCCGCTGAAGAAGGCCGGCTTCGTGACCCGCGATCCCCGGGTCAAGGAGCGCAAGAAGTACGGCCTGAAGAAGGCGCGCAAGGCGCCGCAGTACTCCAAGCGGTAGTCACCGCTCGCGCCGAGCCTGCCCGGCCCGCGCCCCCCGCGCGAGCGAGCGCCAACGCACCCGAAGCCGTTGGCGCACACCGGCCGTCAACGCAGACCAGCAGCAGAGCAGCGAGCGGAGCGACATGGGTGAAGCGGGGCATAGCCGCCTGTTCGGAACCGACGGAGTGCGCGGTGTCGCCGGGGAGGACCTGACCGCGCGCCTGGCTGTGGACCTCAGCCAGGCCGCGGCCGCCGTCCTGGCCGGCGACGCCGGTCACCTCGGCCACGACAGCCAGGCCGCTGACGACAGCCAGGCGGGCCACGACAGCCACGCCGGGGCCGCGCGCCCGCTCGCCGTGGTTGGCCGGGATCCGCGCCTCTCCGGTGAGTTCCTGGAGGCGGCCGTGGTGGCCGGGCTGGCCAGCGCCGGGGTGGACGTGCTCCGGCTCGGCGTCTTGCCCACACCGGGTGTGGCCTACCTGACCGCGGCCCTGCGGGCCAGCTTCGGCGCGGTCATCTCGGCCAGCCACAACCCAGCCCGGGACAACGGCATCAAGTTCTTCGGCCCCGGCGGCGTCAAGCTGGCCGACGAGGTGGAAGACCAGATCGAGGCCCGCCTCCGGGCCCTGCCATGCACGTCCGAGGCCCATCGCGAAGGCCATGCGGGCCACAAGGCCCACGAGGGCCCGGACAACCCCGGAAACCGCACCTTCGGCCGGGTCGCCGACGCCACCGCCGAACACGCCCGCTACCTCGAGCACCTGCTGACCACGCTGCCCGCCCAGCCGCAGCCGCCGCTGGCGGGCCTGCGCGTGGTGGCCGACTGCGCGCACGGCGCTGCCTACCAGATCGCCCCGCAGGCGCTGCGCCGCGCGGGCGCGGACGTCATTACCATCGGCGACCAGCCCGACGGGCTGAACATCAACGTGGGCTGCGGCTCCACCGCCCTGGACGCGCTGGCCGCGGCGGTCATCAAGCACGGCGCCGACGCAGGTATCGCCTATGACGGGGACGCCGACCGGTGCCTGGCTGTGGATGCCGACGGGCAGCCCATCGACGGCGACCAGATCATGACCATGCTGGCCCTGGAGCTGAAGGAAGCGGGCCGGCTGGCCGGCGACGCCGTCGTGGTGACGGTGATGTCCAACCAGGGTTTTCACGTGGCCATGCGCGAGGCCGGCATCGCGGTGATCGAGACCCCGGTGGGGGACAAGCATGTGTCCGCGGCCATGCGGGACGGCGGGTACGTGCTCGGCGGTGAGCAGTCCGGCCACATCATCGTGGGCGAGCACGCCACCACCGGTGACGGGGTCCTGACCAGCCTGCAGCTGCTGGCCGCGGTGAACCGGCGCGGGGTGCCGATGGCGGCCGCGGCCAAGATGATGCCGAAGTACCCGCAGGTCCTGGTCAACGTGCCCGGCCGGGCTGCCCAGCTCGGTCCGGGGGTGGATGCCGCCGTCGGCCGTGCTCAGGCCGAACTCGGCGACGACGGGCGCGTACTGGTCCGCCCCAGCGGCACCGAGCCGATCATCCGGCTGATGATCCAGGCCCGCGACTCCGCTCTGGCCGAACGCGTCATCAGCCAGCTGGCCGACGAGGTTCGGCTGGCCCTCGCCGGGCAGTAGGACCGCCATGCGAGACGCCTACCAGGTCGCCGCCGTCCGCGCGGCCGAACAAGCCCTGATGCAACTGGTCCCCGACGGTGCCCTGATGGCCCGCGCGGCCGCCGGGCTGGCCGCCGTGTGCGCATCCCTGCTGCGCCAGGCGCCCGGCCACGTCTACGGTGCGCGCGTCGTGGTGCTGGCGGGCAGCGGGGACAACGGCGGCGACGCCCT
>JBAPYC010000702.1:0-5049 GCA_049284535.1 Streptosporangiaceae bacterium | reverse complement strand
GCGGCAGCCGCCTGATCCGGATGGCGCCGCGGTTCAACGACGGATCGCTGTCGGTTCACCGGTCAGCCATGTATTACTGGCAGGACGCGGCCCAGGCGCGCCCGTACACCACCGCGAGGGTCCACATGAACAGCTTGCGCCGCCCGGACTTGTCCGGGAACTTGCCAAACACCAGCGCGCCGATGACCTCGCCGACCAGGTAGAAGGTGCCGATGCCGGCGGCCTGCGCGGCGGTGGCAGTCATCGGGGGGCCTTGTGCAGCACGTACTGGCTGACCGTCCTGGGCAGCGCGGGCTTGCCTGGGTTCGGTCAGCACCGTCATCGTGATCATGACCGCGGCGGCGCCGGGCTCGTACCCGCCCGCGCGAACCGTGCTCTAGACCGCGGGTCACACCCCGCCGATGCGCGCCGTGCTGAACACCAGGTCATACTCCTCGACCGCCCGGATCAGGGCGCCCGTCGACCGGACGGTCTCGACCCGGACCGCCGCTGCCTCGCCGCGGCTGGCCGCCAGCGCCTTCTGGCTGTCCCACATGGTCTCGCTGATCGAACGGCCGGTGTCCCGGTCGACCAGCAGCAGCGCGCCGCAGAACCCTCCGGCGTCGGCCAGCCGCGGCACCACGGCGGCGCCGAAGCAATCCACCGTGTCCTCGATCCGCGCGGTGTCCACGTCCATCCGGGTCAGCCGGAGCCCCGCCGCGGTGTCCAGCGGCGCCTCCCGCTCGTAGACCGGAACCCGGTAGCGCTCGACGCTCACCGTACCCACCGCCCGGCGCACCACGTCAGTGCGCCGGGGCGCGGCCATCTGCTCGGAATGGAGCAGCGCCTCACCCGACGCCCAGAACGACTCGAGTACCGCCACGCCGATCTCGGCGTTGGCGTACAGCGACAGCCCCAGGCTGCCGTCCATGCTCTCGACCGCCGGGCGGACCGAGGTCTTGATGTAGCTGATCGTGTCCGCCATCCGGTCCGGGTCGGCGGTAATCAGGTTCACGCGGGCTCTCATCATCTCAGATCAGCAGCCTGAACAGGCTGAACGTCCTTTCCCATTCCTCGCTGTGCACCGCCTTGAGCTCGGCGTCGATCAGCTTGAACGTCCTGGCCAGCGCGACGCTGATGCCACCGAACAGCAGTGGCAGCCTGGCCTCGGTCTCCTCGTCCAGGGTCGCGTCGAGCGGCGGCCTGGCCGCCAGCGACTCCAGGATCGGCCGGAGCTCGATCTCCTCCTCCAGCCGCTCGAACTCGTGCGTCCTCTCCTGCAGGCCCTTGGTGACCGGCAGGTCCCACGGCTCGATCACGTCGCGGACGTTCGCCTTCGCCGTGGCCTGGCCGATGATCAGCAGGTCGTAGATGGCGTCGTTGACGAAGTCGAGGTAGCGTTTGACGTCCTCCCGGTCGACGCTGACGCCGCCCGCGGCCCGGAAGAAGCGCTCGAACTTGGTGAAGCCCATCACCGGCATGGCCGCCTCCTCAGACCGGGTCCAGTGCCCTGTCCTCGATCCGGCGCCGGGCCGACAGGGCCCTGATCGCCAGGGTGATCTCCATCAGGCCGAGCACGAGCAGCCAGACGCTCAGCACGACCACCAGCGTCAGCAGCGAGATCGCCGGAAAGACCAGGACCAGCAGGCCGGCCAGCACGCTGATCACGCCCATCACCATGGTCCAGCCGCGCCCAGGCACTCCGCGGGCCGACAGCGCCATGAACAGCTCCACCGCCCCGTTGATGATCCAGTAGATGCCGAGCAGCAGGGCCAGCGCGAGCAGGCTGATCAGCACATGCCGGACCGCGTAGAGGCCGATGATCAGGGACAGCACGCCGAGTACCGCGAGCAGCACCCGGGTGCCCCCGGTCAGGTCCTCGGACGCGAAGGCGGCGACGAACCTGAAGATGCCGGTCACCACCAGCTGGATGCCGAACAGCACCGCGACGACGATCAGTGTCCGGCCTGGCCAGACCAGCACGGCGACGCCGGCCAGCAGGGATATGATCCCGAAGGCCATCATCCAGCCCCAGTGCCGGCCGACACGGGCGAGCACGTCGGCGCCGTCCGGCCGCGTAACGTGAGTCATTGTGCCTCTCTTCCGGGGATCCGCCGGCCGGCTATCCCGGCCGGGTTCTTTCGAAGGCGAGGCTGATGGCCATCGCGCCCTCGCCGACCGCCGTGGCGACCCGCTTCCCTGAGCTCGCGGAGGAAGCGGCCGCGGCCGTGCACGCTGATAACGCTCTCCTCGGCGGTCCCGTAGCCCTCTACCGGTGCCACCATCCCGGCCTCGTCCAGCCGGGGGTAGGCCCCGTTCAGGTCCGGGGTCTCCACCAGCTCCCGGGGCTCAGACGTACTGTTCGTCGGCATAGCACCAGCACCAGCTCTCACCCAGCTCGGACGACCGGACGATCGGGTGGCCAACCGAGCGGGCGTGACGGAGCGCAGAAGAGTCACAGCAGCCCACGTGCCCGCAGGTCAGGCACAGCCGCACGTGCACCCATTCCGTCCGAGCAGGAGCATTCCCCGCACCCGTTCGGTGTCCGCGGGTGCACCCGCCGGATCATGCTCAGGTGCGAGTCGCTCACCGTCCACGTCGGCGCGCTCGCCGTTTCGCTCCCGCCGCGCATGTCTTCAATGCTCGCCGGGGGACGCGGGCCGCACATCATCAGACCAGCTAGTTCCGGCTGGGATGGGGCACCGGGCGAGCCGGACGGGGAATGCCGGCCAGGCCGAGGTCCGGCAGGCTGGGACATTCACCCGCGCTGGAGGACGCCGGCCGCTCCTGGGCCGGCCAGGGCGACCAGCGCAGCGCGGAGGCCCTGCTGCGGCAGGCGTATGCCCTCTGCGAGGACGCGCCATCGCCGGCCTGGTGGGCCACGGGCTCGCCCGCATAGCCGCTACCGGCTAATTCAGCCGTCCGTCCCGGCAGGCCCGGTGTCCGGCACGGTGGAAGCTGGCGGTGCCTTCAGCACCGAGTCGGTGTCCCGCGACACGTCGCTGGTGATGCGGGCGGTTACCGCGTTCGCATCGAGCGGCACAGGTGCCTCGGCGAGGGTCCCGGCGAAGGCTTCCAGTGCCCGGGAGGCGAGCGGGCTCCACTTCCCGATCCACCCGGAGACCACCTCGGCGTTCACCGGTGTGTCGTCGATGAGATACCGCAGCAGTGCCATGGTCCAGGCGCGATGCCAGCGCGCGTCCTCGTCGAGGGAAAAGTGGATGCTCGCCAAGATGGGGTCGCCGTTGGCTATGGCGAGCGCGCCTGCGATCTCGGTGTTCACGAGCCGGTCGATGCACGGCTTGATGACCAGGTTGGTCACCGTGAACGCCTCGCCCCAGTCGTAGGCGACCAGGGCCCGTTCGATTAGTTCGCGCAGCGGCTGGAACGCCTCGGCGTCCTCCCAGGCCGCCTGCTGCCGCGCTGTCCCGAGCTCGGATGGTGGACCGCTGAGCTGCACGGTGCGGTACGCGATCCGCTGGACGCGGCGCAGCTCGTCGGCCGACTGGAACGCGGCGCAGTTGGTAATCCGGGAAGCGGGCGCCATCTGCGCGACGTAGGCGGCCAGCATCTGCAGCCCGTGGACCGGGAAGCGCAGCGGGGAGTACCAGCGGTCGAGGAACCTCACCCATTCCTGGTCGAGGTTCTGGTCGTATCCGGTCTCATCGATCTCCCGGAGCAGGCCGTCGATGACGTCCTCGCGACCGTCCTGCAGCACGGTGTACGCGCGGTAGGTGGTACGGCGCGGGTCGCAGAACCGCTCCCAGTCGCGGGCTCGCAGTGCGGAGCCTTCCCGGTAGCGGTAGTACCAGGCGACCACGGGGTTGCTGGCCGGCAGCTCGAACCGCATCGGGTGGTTGTAGTGGAGGTCGGTGCTGACCAGCTCGTATTCGATTGGGACGCGCCGGCCCGCCGCGAGCCGGGTGTACGTCTTGCGGCCCAGCGGCCGTCCGGCCGGCGTGTTCATCGGTCACCTGCTCGCGGAGCGACCGTAACCGCTGATGGTTCGCTGGCGAGCCGCCAGACCGCGTCGTCCTCGGTCAGCTGCAGGACCCCCGCGAACGACGACATCACCACCTCGAGGTCACCGGGGAACCGGATGGCGGAGCCCGTTGCGGCCTCGAGTCCCGCCCGCGACAGCCGGCAGACCCGGGGAGACAGCACCCGCAGGTATGCCCCCTCGTCCTGGACGAGCGCGTGCGTGTTCTCCTCCTCGATGACCGAGACGACCGACCGCGCGAACGGCGTCGCGTGCAGCACCGGGCCCACCCCGAGGTCCCCGGAAGTGTTCATCAAAGTCGCGGCGTGGAGATCCCGGCCTTCGGGCCGGGGAGGAAACGCCGCTTCACCTCCCCGGAAGCGTCAGCAGTATCCGATAGTGTGTTCGCATGTCCCGGTACCGGCTCAACCCCGCACCCGCCCAGGAAGCGGTGCTGCGGGACCACTGCGGCCACGCCCGGTACGTCTGGAACCTGGCCGTCGAGCAGCACTCCCACTGGCACCCGGGCCGGGCGAGCGCACCGGGCTACCTGGAACAGTGCCGGCAGCTCACCGCCGCCCGAGCCTGGCACCCGTGGCTGGCGGCCGGCTCCCAGACGGTCCAGCAGCAGGCACTGCGCGACTTCACTCAGGCGCTGGCCGCGTTCTTCGACCCGGCCAACCCGGCCGGACGGCCATCGTGGCGCAAGGCCGGCCGGAATGAGGGGTTCCGGATCGTCGGCCGCGGGCGGCAGTGGGACGTGCACCGCGTTTCCCGTAAGGTCGGGGAGGTCTGGGTGCCCAAGGCCGGGTGGGTGCGGTTCCGCTGGTCCCAGACGGTGCCGCCGGACGCCAAGTCCTACCGGGTGACCCGGGACCGCGCGGGCCGCTGGCACATCGCCTTCGCCGTGATCCCCGCGCCAGTACCCGTACCCGGTAATGGCCAGGTGGTGGGCATCGACCGGGGCGTGACGGTCTCCGCGGCCCTGTCCACCGGGCAGCTGCTGCACTGCCCCGCCCTGACTGCGCGGGAGCGGACCAGGCTGCGGCGGCTGCAGCGCAAGCTCGCCCGCGGCAAGCGGGGATCGAACC
>JBAPYC010000701.1:0-1911 GCA_049284535.1 Streptosporangiaceae bacterium | reverse complement strand
AGACCGGCGTGGGCGAAGCGGCCGCGGCCGTCCGCCGGGCCGGGCTGCGAGTGTCCAGCCTGTGCCGGGGCGGCTTCCTCACTCAGGCCGACCCCGATGCGCGGCAGGCCGCGCTGGCCGACAACCGGGCCGCCCTGGCCGAGGCGGCCGGGGTCGGCACGCGCACGCTGGTCCTGGTGTGCGGGGGCCTGCCGCCCGGCCAGCGGGACCTCGGCCTGGCCCGGCGGATGGTGCACGACGCGATCGGCGAGCTGGTGCCGGACGCGCAGCGGCTCGGGGTCCGGCTCGGGATCGAGGCGCTGCACCCGATGTTCTGCGCCGACCGGTGCGTGATCTCCAGCCTGGGCGAGGCGCTGGACCTGGCCCTGCAGTTCCCGGCCGACGCCGTGGGCGTGGTGGTGGACACCTACCACGTCTGGTGGGACGCGCGGCTCGCGGCCGAGATCGTCCGGGCCGGGTCGCGGATCGTCAGCTACCAGGTCGGCGACTGGATCCTGCCGCTGCCGCAGGACACCCTGCTCGGCCGGGGCCACCTGGGTGACGGCGCGATCGACTTCGGGCCCATCTCGGCCGCCGTGGCCGCGGCGGGTTACCGGGGCGACGTCGAGGTCGAGATCTTCAACGCCCGCATCTGGGCGGCGCCCGCCGACCAGACCGCCGCCACGGTGCGGGAACGCTTCGCCGCCGTGCTCGGCGGGCACTGAGGTTTGCGGCGGGCACTGAGGCCTGAGGGGGCACTGAGGGGCTGAGGGGGCACTGAGGGCTGCCGCCGCCGCGGCAGCGGAGAGGGCCCCCGTGCCTCTCCGTTGCCGTGGTGGCCCCCCGGCCGGGGCGAGGGCCGGGTCCGTCGCAGCCCCGGCCCTCGCCCCTGCCCTTACACAGGGTCAGAGGGGTGCAGGACCGCCCCTGATACATCAGCCCGGCGGAAACTGGAGTTGAATCTTGGGATGGACAACGTGCCCCCACCACAGGATGACGCCGACGTCCCGGCGTTCTGCCGGGCGCTCGGCGTGCCCGGGCTGGCCGATATCCACGTGCACTTCCTGCCGCCACGGATGCTGCGCCGGGTATGGGATTATTTCGAGGCGGCCGGCCCGCTGCTCGGCACCAGCTGGCCGATCCAGTACAAGTGGACCGACGAGGAGCGGGTGGCGCACCTTCGGTCCATGGACGTGCGGATGTTCAGCGCGCTGGCCTATGCGCACCGGCCGGACATGGCCGCCGACCTCAACGCGTGGACGCTGGCGTTCGCGAAAGCCACCCCGGAGTGCCTGCCGTCGGCCACCTTCTATCCCGAGCCCGGCGTGGAGCGCTACGTGCGCGACGCACTGGACGCGGGCGCGCGCATCTTCAAGATCCACCTGCAGGTGGGCGGTTTCCGGCCCGACGACCCGTTGCTCGACCCGGCGTGGGGGCTGGTGGCCGAGGCCGGGGTCCCGGTGGTGGTGCATGCCGGGCACGCCCCGGTGGGCACCGACAACACCGGCCCCGGGCCGTTCGGCGACCTGCTGGCGCGGCACCCGGGCCTGACCGCCATCGTGGCGCACATGGGCGCGCCGGACTATGAGGCGTTCCTGCGGCTGGCCGCGGACCATGAGCGGGTGGCCCTGGACACCACCATGATCTTCACCGATTTCTTCGACGAGCTGGCGCCGTTCCCAGACCGGGCGCTGCCGCTGGCCCGCGAGCTCGGGCTGGCGGGCAAGATCCTGCTGGGCAGCGACTTCCCGAACATCCCGCACCCCTACGCCCGGCAGATCACCGGGCTGGCCCGGCTCGGCCTGGGCGACGGCTGGCTGCGCGCCGTCTGCTGGGACAACCCGGTGGCCATGTTCGGCCTGCCGTGAGCGCTGCCGGCCGGCCGGCGTGGTGAGCCCCGGCCGGCGGACGCTCAGGCCAGGCGGCCGGCGG
>JBAPYC010000700.1:0-2539 GCA_049284535.1 Streptosporangiaceae bacterium | reverse complement strand
CATAGGTGCGCCGGTGGCCGCGGATCTCGGCCTCGTCCCGCACGCCGCCCAGGGAAACCCGGACGAACTTGCGGCCCATGGCCCGCGCCACCGACTCGCCCAGCGAGGTCTTGCCGACGCCGGGCGGGCCGACCAAGGCGAGCACGGCACCGGAGCGCCGGCCGCCGATGACCCCGAGGCCGCGGTCGCTGCGCCGCTTGCGCACCGCCAGGTACTCGATGATCCGGTCCTTCACGTCGTCGAGCCCGGTGTGGTCCTCGTCGAGGATCACACGCGCACCGGCGATGTCGTAGGCGTCTTCGGTCCGCTCGTTCCACGGAATGTCGAGCACGGTGTCGAGCCAGGTCCTGATCCAGCCGACTTCAGGCGACTGGTCCGAGGTCCGCTCGAGCTTGTCGACCTCGCGCATCGCGGCCTCGTGGACGTTCTCCGGCAGGTTCGCCGCCTCCACCCGGGCCCGGTAATCGTCCTCCTCGGTGCCCTTGTCTCCGCCGGTCAGGTCGTTTAGCTCCTTGCGGACGGCGGCGAGCTGCTGGCGGAGCAGGAATTCCTTCTGCTGCTTCTCCATGCCCTCGGAGACGTCCTTGCGGATGGACTCAGCCACTTCCATCTCGGCCAGCTGGTCCTTGGCCCAGCTGACCACCAGCTCCAGCCGCTCGACCAGGTCGGCGGTCTCGAGCAGCTGCAGCTTCTGCGTGGTCGAGAGGTAGCTTGAGTAGCCCGCCCGGTCCGCGATCGCGGACGCGTCGGGGAGCTGCTGGATCGCGTCGATCACCTGCCAGGCGCCGCGCTGCTGCAGCATGCCGGTGATCAGGGACTTGTACTGCTGGGCGAGCTCGTCGGCGTGCGGGCCCTGGCCGGTCTCCTCGACCTCGGTGCCCTCTACCCACAGCGCTGCGCCGGGGCCGGTGGTGCCAGATCCGATCTTCACTCGGGCGGTGCCGCGGACGACCGCGCCCGGCTGACCGCCGGGCAGGCGTCCGACCTGCTCCACCACGGCCAGGGTGCCGATACCGGCGAGTCCGCGGTCAGGCAGCCGGGGCACAAGCAGCACCCGCGCCTTGACCTCCGAGTGCATACCGGGGACTGACCGGGACGGGGTCCGGGCCGCATCGATGGCGGCGCCAACTTCGGGCTGCGACGTCTCGATCGGCACGACCATCCCCGGGAGCACCACTTCGTCATCGAGCGGTAGCACCGGCAGGGTGAGTGTTTCACTCATGTGATGGCCTCCAAAAAACTTGAGTCATGTACACTCAAGAAAAAAGAGCCCCGATAAATTTCCGGGCCGCGTTCGCCTGGAGCGATCAGGGTCTTTGCGGCCGGCCGCTACTCTGCTGAGGTGCTCCGCTTCCCCCTCATCCACCCGCCACTGCTGGCCGCCCTGGCCGCCTGCGGCCATGGCGGCAAGGTCCTGATCGCCGACGCCAACTACTCGCACAGCACCAACGCCGCCCCGCGGGCGGCGCTGATCCACCTGAACCTGCGCCCCGGCCTGCTCACCTCGGACCAGGTCCTGGAGCCGCTGCTGGCCGCGATCCCGGTGGAGGCGGCCCACGTGATGCGGCCCGAGGATGGCACCGAGCCCATCGTGTTCGGCAGTTACCGTACGCTGCTGCCGCCCGAGGTGGAGCTCCACGCCCTGGACCGCTTCGAGTTCTACGCGGCCTGCCGTGAGCCCGACCTGGCCGTCTGCATCGCCACCGGCGACGATCGCCTGTATGCCAACCTCCTGCTCACCGTGGGCGTCGTCCCGCCCACCCCGGAGAACACGTAGCCCGGCACGGCTCTTCCCCCAGTGACTGCGCCGGATTCAATGAATGTGGCGTTCTACAGAATCTTTTACGTAGAGATCCGCATTCATTGAATCGCGCGGCCGCGCAAGCGGGCCGAAGGTGGGGCGCGAGTGATCAGGGCACCGCGATGAGGATGTGGAGGTTGCGGGGACCGTGCACGCCTTCGACCCGGATCAACTCGATGTCGCTGGTGGCGGACGGGCCGGAGATCAGGGTGTGCGGGCGGGCCGGGTCCAGCCGGGCGAACGCATCGGGGAGGTCGGCGGCGATCTGAGCCGCCTCCACCACGACCAGGTGGAAGTCCGGGACCAGGGTCAGCGCGCGGCGGCCCTGGCCCGGGCCGTGATCGAGGATGATCGTGCCGGTCTCGGCGATGGCGGTCGCGCAGCCGGTGAGGGCGCCTGAGGTCTGGTCGAGCTCGGCCGCGGAGAGCGGGGGGTCGTCGCCCGCCTGGGGGACGTCCGCGGGGAGTTCGGCCAGCCAGGCGGCGGGCAGGCCAGCCGGGATCAGGATCGGGCCGGGGGTCTCGGCGGTTCGGGCGGCCAGGATCCGGGCGACGGCCGCGGCCAGGCCGGCCGCCGGCACGCGCTCGACCACGGCGCGGTAGTCGGCCGCGCGTTCGGCGAATAGCTCGGTGATGTCGCTCACGCCCGGGTCGTGGTGAGCGCGCAGGTAGTCGCGGGGCAGCTCGGCATAGGCCGCGTCGGCCGCAGCAGCTTCGGCGGCGGCGTCGGCAGCTGGGG
>JBAPYC010000699.1:0-3209 GCA_049284535.1 Streptosporangiaceae bacterium | reverse complement strand
CGGCCGAGGACCGCGTCCCCGGCGCCGGCGCACCGGGCGATGACCACTGGCTCGCCGGGTGGGTGTAGGCCGACCACGGCGCGGGCGTCGGGATCTGCGCGATCGTGCGGGTCAGCGGTTCGGGCAGCCAGCCCGTGGCCGGGAATCCGGCCTCGGCCTCGGCCAGCAGCTCGGCCGCGCTGGGCCGCAGGTACGGGTCCTTGACCAGGCAGCGCCCGACCAGCGCGCGCACCGCGGGCGGCAGGGCCTCCAGGTTGGCCTGACCGTGCACGACGCGGTAGACCAGCGCCGGGGTCGACCCGACGCCGAACGGCCCCTGGCCCGTAGCCGCGAAGGCGAGCACGGCGCCCAGGCTGAAGATGTCGCTCGCCGGCCCGATCTCTGCGCCCTCGGCTTGCTCCGGCGACATGAACCCGGGCGAGCCGACGACCAGGCCGGTTCGCGTCAGCCCGGCGGCCGCCTCCACCGCGCGGGAAATACCGAAGTCGATCACCCGGGGGCCGTCCTCGGCCAGCAGCACGTTGGCCGGCTTCAGGTCGCGGTGCACCACCCCGGCGGCGTGGATGGCGCACAGGCCTTCGGCCAGCCCGGCCGCCAGGCCCACCACGGACTCGGCGGGCAGCGGGCCGTGCTCGGCCACCGCCTCGGCCAGCGAAGGACCGCGGACGAACGCCGTGGCCAGCCACGGCTGCGGGCCGTCCACGTCGGCGTCGATGACCGGCGCGGTGAACAGGCCGCTGACCCGCTGCGCGACCGCGACCTCCTGACGGAACCGGGCCCGGAACTCCGGGTCGCTGCCCAGCTCGGAGCGGACCACCTTCACCGCCACGGCACGGCCGCCCGCGGAAAGACCTAGGTAAACGCGCCCCATGCCGCCGGCGCCCAGGCGGGCCCGGAGCCGGTACGGCCCGATCTGACGCGGGTCTTCTGGCAATAGCTCTTGCATGTTGCGCTCCCCGGTCCCCTCACCATCGCCCGCACGCTTTCCGACACGTCCCGCCCCTAGTAGGCACGCGGCCGCGCACGAACCGGTTCAAACGCAATGTAACTCGATAAACCATTACGGGAAATACCCCGGTGGCGGCCGTCACCTATGTGGAGGCCGCCACCGGGTATTCAGATACCGAACGGGCCAGGGGATCTGCCTCCCCTCAGCCCTTAGATGGACATCTTCTCGGCCGACAGGTAGGTGCGTGCGGCCCAGGACACCGGGTCCTTCGCGAAGTCGCGCTGGAGCGCCCGGTTGTTCAGCGCGTTGTCCAGCGCAGCCATGATCATCGACTGGTCCAGCACCAGGTCGCGATGGCCGACCGCCCCGGTGACCGGGTCGACCGCGTCAAAGAAGCCGACCGGCCCGTACAGACCGGGGTAACGCGAGCGCAGGGTCATGATGTTGGCGTAGGCCTGCTGGGGAGCGACGTCCAGCGCGAGGAACGACGCGTGCGGCGTGACCACGGTCTCGCTGGCGCCGCCGTGATCCTGGGACAGCCCCTCGTTCGGGTGGCTCGCGTCCGCGCCCAGCCCGTAGTAGGGGAACTTCAGGCCCTCCACACCGTAGGCGTCGTAGTCGCCGGTGTCGTCCGGCGTGCTGGACGGCGACATGCCCCACACCGGGTAGCCCAGCTCCTGGGTGGCGTACTTGATCTGCACCTGGGCGGTGCGGACGTCGGCCAGGCCGAAGCTGTGCGTGCCCCAGCTGGTCTCGGGCACGATCTCGTTCGGCATCAGGCCCTCGAACATGCCGCCGCTGTAGGTGGGGATGAAGGTCAGGCTGGTGCCCGGGTAGGTGTAGTGCCCCTCCCAGACGTCGAACTTCTGGCCGGACTGCGGGTCGGTGTAGGTCTGCCAGTCGCCGCCCATCGGCCACTGCCCCTGCCAGGAGAAGTCGGGGTCGGTGCTCTGGCAGTCCGCGAACGGCGCCTTCGGCGGCAGCTCACGCCAGCTGCGCCACCACACGTTGCCGGGCATCTGGCGCAGGCCCATCCCGATGTAGGCCGAGATCCGCGGATCGCTGTAGAGCGCGCCGTTGTGGTAGTAGTGCGTGTAGTTGTCGCCGGCATCGGGCGGCAGCCCGACGTAGTACCCGCCGTACATCTGGCCGGTCGGCTGGTCGCCAGGGATGGCCGGGTTGACGTTGCAGTGCGTCTCCGCCCGGCCGTCATAGAAGATCCCGAAGTTCATCGGCTTGATCAGGCTGTTCACCAGGCCGGCCAGCTGGGGCACGGCCTGCCGGACCACGATCAGGCCCGAGGCGTACCAGCCGTTGTCGACGTTGGAGAGGAAGTAGCAGTTGTCGAAGGCCGGTGTGGTCTCGGCGCAGTCACCCTGGCCCGGATTGGTCAGCACCTTGCCGTCGGTGGTGTCATACCACTGGTACAGGAACCCGTCGTACCGCTGAAGGTGCGAGACCTCGGTCAAGGTGGCGGCCAGCCGGGCCCGCGCCTGCGCCTGGGTGATCACGCCCAGATCCCGGGCGGAGACCACGGCCCACAGGTACACCCCGATGTTGGCTGCGGAGGTGTAGCGGCCGTATGTGGTCGGGGTGGCCGAACCCCCGGCGAAGGTGAGGTTGTCCATCGGCAGGTTCGTGGCTGAGTCCACGTCCACGCCGTAGAACTTCCAGGTGTCGCGGGCGATGCCCAGCAAGGTGGCGCGCTGGGCCGGGCTCAGCCCGCTGTAAGTGCTCACCGCGCCGCCGCCAGCGCCGCTCGCCGGGCTGGCCGCCTGGCTGGAACCTGCCTGGCTGGCGGCCCGCGCCTGGGCCGGCGCCAGCAGCGCCAGGACGACCACCACGGCCACGGCCCACCAGTATCTGCGGGCTCTTCTCACTGACTGACCTCCTTGTCATCCCCCCTTGCTCTTCGGTCCGGCCGGTGTCATTCGGCCGGTGTCATCAGGCGCCGCTGTCATCAGGCGCTGTGTCATTCGGCGCAGCCGCAGCTCCCTCGCAGGTCAAGCCGGACCGGCAGCTCGACCGTGCGCTGTGGCAGGTCGGCGCCGCCGATGCGGTCCTTGAGCATGGTGACCGCGGTGTCGCCCAGCGCCGTCATCGGCTGCACCACCGTGGTCAGGCCGGGGTGCAGGTGACGGCCGAGCTCGATGCCGTCGAACCCGGTGACCGCCACGTCCCCGGGCACGGCCAGCCCGGCGTGCTGCAGCGCGGCCATGGCCCCGATCGCGGTCTGGTCGTTAGCGCAGACCAGGGCGCG
>JBAPYC010000698.1:0-10956 GCA_049284535.1 Streptosporangiaceae bacterium | reverse complement strand
CCGCTGCGGCTGGTCCTCGGCAGCGACTCCTGCCGTTTCATCACGACCGCCCTCCACGGCCGGCTGGCGCAGATCGAGCCACAGCAAGCGCAGGCGGCCTCGACCGACTGGACCAGCGAGCAGTAGCCGATGCCAAAGCGACCCGGCTCCACTCTTGACACTCCTGACCCGCGGGCGCAGGCTCTTCGTATATCCGCCCGTACATTTATCCGCCGCGGTTGAGCCGCGCACGTCAATGCTGCGGACGCCTTCGTCATGCGGCATGACGCCCGGTTCGGCCTCAATTAGACCGGAGGTCCTGCATGGGCGCAGGAACGAATGCGGGTACGACAGTCACTATTCTCCCGTGCGGCGCGATGACCGCCGACCTGACTTGGCTTCTGCTCGCCCCGGGCCGGGCGATCCGACGCCGCCAGGACAAGAACCTGCCGCCCGAATGGGTCGACGTGCCCACGCACTGCGTGCTGGTCGATACCCCCGAGGGCAGGCTGCTCTGGGACACCAGCTGCCCACGGGACTGGGAAGACCGCTGGGCCCCGACCGGCCTCCAGGACTTCTTCCCCTACGACAAGGTCTCCGACGACGAGTATCTGGACTCGCGGCTGAAGCAGGTCGGCGTCGCGCCCGGCGACATCGACTACGTCGTGCTCTCCCATCTGCACTTCGACCACGCGGGCAACGTCGGCCTGTTCAAGGAAACCAGCGCCCGGCTGGTCTGCAGCGACAAGGAAAAGGAATGGGCGTTCGGCTTCGACGGCCCGTTCAACGGCGCGCACCTCAAGGCCGATTACGAGGGGCTGGAATTCGAGACGGTATCCGGTGACGCCGAATTCCTGCCCGGTGTCAGCTTCATCCAGACGCCGGGGCACACGCCCGGCAGCATGTCGATGCGGATCGACCTGCCCGAGACCGGCACGATGATCTTCACCGCGGACGCCGTGTACATGGGCGCCAGCTACGGCCCGCCCGCCGTCCCGGCCGCGATCGTCAACAACCTGGAGCAGTTCTACTCCTCGGTGGAAAAGCTCCGCGGTATCGCCACCGAGTCCAACGCGACCGTCGTGTTCGGCCACGACGCCGACCAGATCCACCAGCTGCGCGTCGCGCCCGACGGCCACTACCGCTAGAAAGCGGACACCACCGCTAGAAAGGGAGCCAACGATGGCTGCCGGAATGCCAGAGACACCCACCGAGGAGACCATCTTCACCTGGGGTGCGCCGCCGCTGAAGTTCGGGGCGGGCGCGGTGGACGAGATCGGCTTCGAGATGGCCCAGTACCAGGCCAAACGCGTCCTGATCCTGACCGACACCCGGATCAACGAGCTCGGCATCCCCGCCCGCATCGCCGAGTCGCTGAGCAAATACGGGATCAGCTCGGAGATCTACGACGGGGTGCACGTCGAGCCCACCGACGACAGCATGGATAAGGCGGCCGGGTACGCCCGCGGCCAGGGGCCGTGGGACGGGTTCATCGCGGTGGGCGGCGGCTCGTCCATCGACACGGCCAAGGCGGTGAACCTGCTCACCACCGACGGCGGTGAGCTGATGGACTACATCAACAAGCCCATCGGGAACGCCCAGGCCCCCAAGCAGCAGCTCAAGCCGCTGATCGCGGTGCCCACGACGGCTGGCACCGGCTCGGAGAGCACGGCCATGTGCGTGCTGGACGTGCTGTCGATGAAGGTCAAGACCGGCATCAGCCACTGGCGGCTGCGCCCCACCCTGGCCGTGATCGACCCGCTGGTCTCGCTGACCATCCCGCCCGAGGTCACCGCCGCGGCCGGCATGGACATCGTGTGCCACGCGGTGGAGTCCTACACGGCGCGCTGGTACGCCAGCTTCGACCGTAAGCAGCCCGAGCAGCGGGTGACCTACTGCGGCTCCAACCCGGTCTCCGACCTGTGGTGCGAGAAGGCCCTCATGCTGCTGGCCGAGTCCTTCCGCACCGCGTTCCGCGAGGGTGACAACCTGCAGGCCCGGAGCGACATGATGCTGGCGGCGACGTTCGCCGGCATGGGCTTCGGCAACTCCGGCGTGCACATCCCGCACGCCAACGCCTACCCGATCGCGGGCATGGTCAAGGAGTACCGGCCGCCGGGCTACCCGCAGGCGGAGCCGATGGTGCCGCACGGCATGTCGGTGTCGCTGACCGCTCCCGAGGCGTTCCGGTTCAGCTTCGAAAGCGCCCCGGAGCGGCACCTGAAGGCCGCCGGACTTCTCGCCCCGGATAAAGACAAGCTGAACGACGCCAGCGAGCAGCTCCCCGGCGCGCTCGTCGACCTGATGCGCGACATCGAGATCCCCAACGGCATCGGGGCCGTCGGCTACACCGAGGCTGACATCCCCGACCTGGTGCCCGGCACGATGAAGCAGCAGCGCCTGCTGGCCACCTGCCCCCGCCCGGTCACCGAGGACGACATCGCCGCCATCTTCGCCAGGTCCATCGAGAACTGGTGACGTCACGGTGCCGCTCTACGACTACTCCTGCCCGCAGGGCCACGTGTTCGAGCAGCAGGTCCCGATGGCCGAACGTGCCCGGCAGAACTGCCCCGCCTGCGGCCAGCCCAGCGACAAGATCCCGTCCGCGGTCCGGCTCGCCGGCCAGGCCAGCCCTGGCCTGTCGCGCGAGCAGATGCCGCAGACCTGGCGTGGCACCCACGAGGGCAACCCCGAGTACCTAGGCCAGCTCCGCAGGCAGTGGGGCGCGCGGCAGAAGCTGGAGGACAAGTACCCCGAACTGCGCGGCGACCAGCGCCCGGTCATCGCCCACGAGGGCCGCTACCATGACGCGCCGCTGCGGGCCGGCGATCCCGCAGCGCCCGCATAACCTGAACGCATAGGCACTTCGCGCTTCCGCAGCACCGCGGCCATCGCCCTGGTCCTGGCCGCGCTGCTCGCCATGGCCGCGTGCTCAGGGCCGGCCGTGACCGCCCCGCGCAAGCCCGCCGTCAGCAAGCCGGCCCCGCCCACCTACTACCTGGCCCTGGGCGACTCGCTGTCCGTCGGCGTCCAGCCCGACGCGGCCGGCACCAGCTTGGAAACGAAAGCCGGCTACGCCGACCAGATCTACGCCGCGCTCAGGCCCGGCCACCCCACGCTCCGGCTCGTCAAGCTGGGCTGCCCGGGTGAGACCACCGACACCATGATCGGCGGCGGGATCTGCCACTACCAGGGCGGATCCCAGCTCGCGGCCGCGGTCGCCTTCCTCCACGCGCACCGCGGCCGGGTCTCGCTGATCACCCTGGACATCGGCGCCAACGACCCCGAGCAGTGCGGCAGCCAGCCGGATCTGGCCCGGCTGGCCACCTGCGCCAGGGACTTCCCGCACGCGACCGCCAACCTGACCACCATCGTCAGCCGGATCAAAACCGCCGCCCCGGGCGTCCGCATCCTCGCGATGAACTACTACCTGCCCGCGCTGGCCGAGTGGCGCAACGGCCTGAGCGGCCACGTCGTGGCCTGGCTGGCCGAGAAGGTGGCCGTCACCTACAACAACACGCTGGACAAGGTCTACAGCCGCGCCGGCATCAAGGTAGCGAACGTGTTCGGCGCCTTCGACACCACCAACTTCGCCGGCCAGGCCGGCGGCCTCCCGCGCAACGTCGCCCTGGTGTGCCGCTGGACCTGGGAGTGCGCCGCCGCGCCCCGCGGCCCGAACCAGCACGCGAACCCGGCCGGCTACCAGGTCATCGCGCGCACATTCCTGCAAATAATGGGGCCGAACGGGCTGGGTTCGAGCCCTCCCGCCGGCTTACGCTGACCCTAGGAGTCGTTACCTAGGCGAAGGAGCCCGTCCGTGAGCTTCACGGTGCACAAGGACATCAAGGTGAGCATGCGAGACGGCACGGACCTCGCGACCGACGCGTGGGTGCCGGAATCCACCCCGGCACCGACGCTGCTGGTCCGCCTGCCCTACAGCAAGGACCTCCCGGGCCTGTTCGCCTACGGGCTGATACCGAACATCTTCGCGCTGGTGGAAGCGGGATACGCGGTGGTGTGGCAGGACTGCCGCGGCACCTTCCGGTCGGCCGGTGACTTCATCCCGATGCTGAACGAGCCCAACGACGGCGCCGACACCATCGCCTGGCTGCTCGAGCAGGACTGGTGCGACGGCAACATCGGCACCTACGGCGCGTCCTACCTGGGCTTCACCCAGTGGGCCAGCCTGACCGCCTCGGACGGGCTGAAGGCCATCGCGCCGTGCGTGACCACGACCGACTACTACACCACGCCGTGGTACTCCGACGGCGGCGCCGCGTCCTGGCACACGATCCAGTCCTGGTCCACCCAGATGGCGCTGGCCGACGCGCTGCGCGCCGGGACCGACGCGCAGCTGATGATGCAGGTCGGCGGCATGCTGGCCAGCCCGCAGCCGCACCTGGAGGCGCTGCCGGCGAGCAACCAGCCGGTGCTGGAGAAGGTGTGGCCGTGGTGGTCTGAGCTGCTCTCGCATCCCAGCCGCGACCAGTTCTGGCAGGACCTGTCGGTGCTGGACCATCCCGAGCGGGTGAAGGTGCCGGCGCTGCACATCGGCGGCTGGTTCGACATCTTCGCGAGCAACACCGCGCGGAGCTTCACCGAGCTCCGGGCCCGGGCCGGCACCGCCGAGGCCCGCGAGGGGCAGCGGCTGATCATCGGCCCGTGGGACCACCTGAACAGCACGGGCGTCTACCCCGACCGCCAGTTCGGCATGCTGGCCGACGCCATCACCCAGGACCTGACCGGCGAGCACCTGCGCTTCTTCGACCGCTATCTGCGTAACCACGGCGCTGAGTCGGCCGGCGCTTCCCCATCCGGTGCTGCCCCGGTCAAGATCTTCGTGATGGGTATCGACCAGTGGCGCGAGGAGCAGGACTGGCCGCTGCCCGACACCAGCTACGAGTCCTGGTACCTGCACGGCTCGGGCCGGGCCAACACGCTGGCCGGCGACGGGCGGCTCAGCCCGGAGGCTCCCACCGGGGACGCCACCGACACCTACCTGTACGACCCGCTGCGGCCGGTGCCCACCCTGGGCGGCCGGATCATGCTGCCCACCACGGCCAACGCGGCCGGCGCGGTCGACCAGCGCGCCGCCGAAGCCCGGGACGACGTGCTCTGTTTCACCAGCGACGTGCTGACCGAGCCGCTCGAGGTCACCGGGCACCTGACGCTGACCCTGTTCGCCTCGTCCTCGGCGGTCGACACCGACTTCACCGGCAAGCTGGTCGACGTGTTCCCCGACGGGCGCGCCATCTTCCTGACCGACGGCATCGTGCGGGCCCGGTACCGCAACTCGCTGGCCGAGCCAGAGCCGCTCACCCCCGGCGAGACCTATGAGCTCACCCTGGACCTGTCCATCACGTCCAACGTGTTCCTGCCCGGCCACCGGATCCGGCTCGAGGTCTCCAGCAGCAACTTCCCGCGCTACGACCGCAACACCAACACCGGCGGCGTCACCTCACAGGACTCCGAGGTCACCCCCGCGATCAACCACATCCTCCACGGCCCCGACCACCCCAGCCGCCTGACCCTCCCCATCATCCGCCGCTAACGCGGAAGCGCTCCAGCAGCCGCCGGCCGATGATCATCTTCTGGATCTCGGCCGTGCCTTCCCCGATGAGCAGCATCGGCGCGTCCCGGTACAGCCGCTCGATCTCGTACTCCTTGGAGTAGCCGTAGCCGCCGTGGATGCGCAGCGCGTCCTCGACCACTTCCTTGCAGTACTCGCTGGCCAGGTACTTGGCCATGCCGGCTTCCAGGTCGGACTGCTCGCCTGCGTCCTTGCGGCGCGCGGCCATCACCATCATCTGGTGCGCCGCCACCGTCTTGGTGCCCATCTCGGCCAGCTTGAACTCGATCGCCTGGTGCTGGGCGATCGGCTTGCCGAAGGCGCGGCGCTGCTGGGCGTAGTCGATGGCCAGCTCGAAGGCGCGCTGGGCCACCCCGCAGCCGCGGGCGGCGACGTTGACCCGGCCCACCTCGATCCCGTCCATCATCTGGTAGAAACCCCGGCCGGGCTGCTCGCCGAGCACCCGGTTCGCGGGCACGCGGCACTCGTCCAGGATCAGCTCGGTGGTGTCGACGCCTTTGTAGCCCATCTTGTCGATCTTGCCCGGGATGGTCAGGCCGGGCCGTACCTCGCCGAACCCGGGCTCCTTCTCGATAAGGAAGGCGGTGAGGTTCTGGTGCGGCCTGGCCCCGCCCTCGTCGGTCCGGGCCAGCAGCGCCACCAGGTGCGACGACGACCCGTTGGTCAGCCACATCTTCTGGCCGGAGATGACGTACTCGTCGCCGTCGCGCCGCGCCGCCGTCCTGATCGCCGCGACGTCGGAGCCCAGCTCCGGTTCGGACATAGAAAACGCCGCCCGCAGATCCCCGGCGGCCATGGCCGGCAAGAACGTGGCCTTCTGCTCCTCGGTGCCGTGCCTGCCGATCATGTAGGACACGATGAAGTGGGTGTTGATGACGCCCGAGATGCTCATCCAGCCGCGGGCGATCTCCTCGGCCACCAGGGCGTAGGTCAGCAGCGGCTCGCCCAGGCCGCCGTACTCCTCCGCGATGGTGATGCCGAAGACGCCCAGCTCCTTCAGGCCGGCCACGATCTCGGTGGGGTAGGTATCGGAATGGTCGAGCTCGGTCGCGACCGGCAGGATCTCGGCGTCCACGAACTTGCGGACCGCGGCGAGGATGTCCCGCTGCAGCTCGGTCAGGCCATCGGTGCTGATCAGTGAGGGCATATCTGGCTCCTTCCGGTGGCCGTCATGAGGAGGTGCCCACGATCCCGCGCTCGGCCAGTGCCCGGACGTCGGCCTCGGCCAGCCCGAGCATGCCGGTCAGCACCGCTCCGGTGTCCGCGCCCAGGTCCGGAGCCGGCCGCACCTCGCCGGCCCCGTCGAGGCTGAGCGGTGAGGCCGGCGCGAGCAGCGACCCGACCCCGGGCTGGCTGATCTGTGCCAGCAGCGGATTGCCGGTCAGGTCGATCTCGCTGAACTTCCGGTACCGCGACCACAACACGGACGTACCCGCGAACTCCCGCTCGATGTCGGCCAGCGGGCGCGCGGTGATCCACGGCTCCAGCAGGGCCGCGATCACCTCGCGGTGCCGGTACCGGTCGCCGTCCGTGCCGAAGTCGGCCCCGAGCAGCCGTTCCAGCTCGGCGAAGGTATCGGCCAGGCCGGTGACCTTGCCCAGGTCCGCGAAATGCCGTTTTGTCAGCGCGACCAGCATGATCCGCTGGCCGTCCGCGGTACGGAAATCCCGGCCCAGGCCGCCGAACAGGTAGTTCCCGATCCGCGGCCGGTCCTGTTCAAGCTGGGCTTCGGCCAGGAAGCCCAGGTTCCCGGCCATGGCCGTGGCCACGTCGGCCAGCGCCAGCGAGATCTGGCTGCCCTCGCCGGACCGGGCCCGGCGCCGTTCGGCGGCCAGCAGCCCGACGGCGGCGTAGAGACCGCAGGCCACGTCCCAGGCCGGCAGCACGTGGTTCACCGGCCCTTCCAGCGCGTCCGGCCCGGTGACCAGCGGAAACCCTGTCTCGGCGTTCACCGTGTAGTCGACTGCGGCGCGGCCGTCCCGGTAGCCCAGGATCTGCAGGTGGATCAGGTCCGGCCGGACCCGGGCCAGCTCGGGGTAGCCCAGCCAGGCCTGCCCGACCGCGTTGGTCAGCACGATGCCGCCGCCGGGACCGGTTGACCGCACCAGGTCGGCGACGATCTGCCGTCCCTCGGGCTGGCGGAAGCTGACCGTGACCGAGCGCTTGCCCTTGTTCATCCCGGTCCAGAACAGGCTGGTGCCAGACGGCGCCAGCGGCCAGCGGCCCTGGTCCGCGGCGCCGCCGACCGGGTCGATCCGGATCACTTCGGCGCCGAGCTGGGCCAGGGTCAGCCCGCCCAGCGGGGCGGCCACGAAGCTGGACACCTCCAGGACGGTCAGCCCCTCCAGCGGCCCGGCGCTCACCGGGGCACGTACCCGGTCACGCCGTCGCTGACCTCTGCCCGCAGCCGGCCGTGCATGACCAGGACGTCCAGGTGCGCCGCGGTCTCCAGGACGGCGAGCATCTGGTTGAACGGGTCCAGGTCGGCCAGCTTGCGCTCGCGGCGGGTCCAGGTCAGCTGCATGGCGACCTCGTACGCGGTGGCCGCATCCTGGCCGATCGCCCGCTCAGATGCCTCCAGCCGGATGGCGTGGTGGGCGAGCAGCTGGTCCACCCGGGCGTGCACGCTGGCCGCGGGCGGCCCGTGGGCCGGCAGCATCGCGGCATCAGGCTGCTCCCGGATCAGCCGCAGCGACTGCAGGTAGTCCCCGAGCGGCAGGACCGCCAGCGCGGGCTCGAAGCCGATCGACGGGGTGATGTGCGGCAGCACGTGGTCGCCGGAGAACATCAGGGCGCCGGCCTCGTCCCGGTAGCACAGATGGCCGCGGGTGTGTCCGGGGGTCGCGATGGCCTGCAGTGTCCGGCTGGCCAGGGTGATGTCCCCGGGCGCAAGCCATTCGTCCGGCAGTTCCCAGGGTGTCCCTCCGGCCCGGCGGGACGCGTTCGCCTCCAGCTGGGTGACGATCTCGCCGGCCCCGCACCGGCGCAGCCGGCGCAGCTGCGGGCTCAGCCGGTGCTCGTCCCGGCTGACCCACAGGTCCAGGCTGGGGCGCTCGCCGATGCCGAGAGCCAGCCGGGAGCCGAACTCGCGGCGCAGCAGCACGGCCTGGGTGTAATGATCGGGGTGCACGTGGGTCATCAGGAACCTGGTGATATCGCCCAGGGTGTGCCCCAGGCTCGCCAGGGCGCTCTCCAGCCATTCCCGGACCAGCGCCAGAGCCCAGCCCGAGTCGATGAGGATGAGCCCGTCCGGGTCCGTGATGGCGTACACGTTGACGGCACGGAGCGCGTCATTGGGCAGCGGCAGCGGGATCCGGTGCACCCCCGGGGCGACCTCGAACGCGCCAGGCGCGGTCCAGTCGGCCGGGACGGCCGTGCCCTGAACTGCTTGGTCCATGAAGCCTCCCGGCGGCCGGGAAACGCGCGCGTCCCTTCGGCCGATTGTGTGGATTCGGATGCATCACCTGGTAAGCACTCCGCCCAGGGCGAGATCGGCCAGTGTGTCGGCGACCTTCTCTGCGTCGTATTGCCCGTCCGGCTTGTACCAGCGGGAGACGCTCTGGCCGATGGCCAGGATGCCGTACATGGTCAGGCGCGGGTCCGCATGATCAAAAACCCCGGCCCGGATCCCGTCCTCCAGGATGGCGGTCCAGCGCTCCTCGTACGCTCTGCGGCGGGCCAGGATCTCCTCCAGGTAATCGCCGGTCAGGGAGCGCACCTCCACATGGCCAACCCAAGCCAGGAACTGGCGATGCGCGTGGTGCAGGACGTGCGACCGCACGGCGGCCCGCAGCCAGTCGCGCGGATCGCTCAGGCCGGCGGTCGCCGCGTCCAGGCTCGCCGCGATCTCGATCATGCCGTCCCGCATGATCAGGTAGAGCAGTTCCTCTTTCCCGCTTATGTAGTTGTAGAGCGTGGACACCTGCAGGCCGACCCGGTCGGCAATGGTCCGCACATCGGTCGCGGCGTAACCGTGAGCGTAAAAGCAGCTGGCCGCCTCGTTCTTTATCTCCGCCAGCTTGTCCAGGTGGGCAGGCGTCCGCTGCCCGCGTATCCGGCGCGGCCTCCCGATGCTGGGTCTGTCGATGCTGGGCTTTCCGATGCTGGGCTCGGACACCATCCGTCACCAGTCCGCTCGTTGACGAACGATCGCTCGTATGATGCGATGCTACCGAACCGGTAAGGGGTGAGCCAAGTGCCGTCACAGACGATCGCCGTCATCGGGGCCGGGACCATGGGCCGCGGCATAGCCCGCGCCGCGTTGCGGCATGGCTTCGACGTGGCGCTGTTCGACGCCGACCCGCAGGCCGCCCAGCGGGTGGCCACCAAAGCCGCCGAGATCGCGGGCGCGTCCCTGTCCGTCGCCGATTCGGTCGCGGCCGCCGTGGCGGGCGCCGATGCCGTCATCGAGGCGGTGGTCGAATCCGAGCCGGTCAAGGCCGCAGTGCTGGGGGAGATGGCCAAGGCCGCCGGGCCCGGCACGCTGCTGGCCACGAACACCTCGACCTTCTCGATCGCCCGCCTGGCCGCGGGCAGCGGCCTGGCGGGCCGGCTGGTCGGCATGCACTTCTTCAACCCGCCCGAGAAGATGCGGCTGGTGGAGGTCGTCGTCGCCGACGGCGTGCCCGAAGAACTCGTCCAGCGCGCCACCGCCCTGGCCGAGGCCCTGGGTAAGACGTCCGTCGTGGTCAAGGACTCGCCGGGCTTCATCACCAGCCGGCTCGGCCTGCTCCTCGGCAACGAGGCGATGCGGCTGGTCTCCTCCGGCGTGGCGCCCCCCGAGGCCATCGACGTGGCCATGCGGCTGGGTTACAACCACCCGATGGGCCCGCTGGAGCTGGCCGACCTGGTCGGGCTGGACGCCCGGCTGAACAACCTCAACGCCATCTATCCGGCGCTGGACGACGACCGCTACCGCCCGCCGCAGATCCTGGTCGACCTGGTGAACGCGGGCCATCTAGGGCGCAAGAGCGGCCGCGGGTTCTACACCTACGACGCCGACGGGCACAAGCTCGAGGCCCCGCCCCCGGTTTAGCGCTGCCGCCGGTTTAGCAGGGCCGGGGACGCGGTAGAAACTGCCCGCCGTAGCATTAGCGTGGCGGAAGGAACACACGCGATGGGAATTGCGCGCTGGATCGGTTCGTGGCCGGTGTACCGGCAGCTGACTGGGCCGGACCCGCTGGGGCGGGGCCACGCGGCCGAATCACCCCGCTCGGCGGCGCTGGCGCCGCGGACGCAGAGCGCCGACAAGACCGTCACCTCGGTCTGCCCGTATTGCGCGGTGGGCTGCTCGCAGCGTGTCTACGTCCGCGATGAGCGGGTCATCCAGATCGAGGGGAACCCGGACAGCCCGATATCCCGGGGCCGGCTCTGCCCGAAGGGGTCGG
>JBAPYC010000697.1:0-21866 GCA_049284535.1 Streptosporangiaceae bacterium | reverse complement strand
GCCCAGCTGCGAATCCGGGCTGCTCGCCCCGGCCGGAGCCGATGAGCTGCACCGCAGGCTCCGGGCCCCGGGCGCAGCATCCGGCCCCGGCATGCTGGCCGCGGCCCTCCGCGACGCCCGGACCGACGCCCGCGAGGCGGCCGGCGGTGACCCCGTGGTGACAGCGGCTGGCTGTTCCTTCATCGCCCTGGGTGCCTGAGCTCACCTCGGCGTTACTATTACGTAGTAGATGTAATACGAGATACGCCTTGGAGGCGCCGATGGTGCTTAATAGCAAGGGCCAGGTGACCATACCGGCGCACCTGCGCGCCAAGTACGGGCTGCGTGAGGGCGACGAGGTTGAGGTGATCGAGGTCGGCGGGACGCTGCAGATCATGCGGGCCGAGGGTGCGGCAACCCGGGGTCAGCGCCTGGTCCGGCGACTGCGTAACACCGCCACCAGCCGGGACGTCGAGGGCATGAGCACCGACGACATTATGGAACTGCTCCGTGGCGAGTAACCTGGCTACACTCGTCGATTCGTGTGTGCTTCTCGACGTGGCCACGGGGGATGCGCGGTGGGCGGATTGGTCGGCGGAACGGATCGCCGAGGCCCTGGACGCGGGCCGGGTTGTGATCAACCCGCTCATCTACGCCGAAGTCTCGGCTGGCTATCAGTCGGCCGAAGAACTCGACATTTTTCTTCCGGCTACTGATTACGAGCGGGAGGCGCTTCCCTATCGGGCTGGCTTTGCTGCGGGCAAGGCCTTCCTGCGGTACCGGCATAGCGGTGGCACGAAGCGCTCCTCGCTGCCGGACTTCTACATCGGCGCCCATGCCGCAGTGGCTGGCTATCGGCTGCTGACTAGGGACGTCAGCCGATACCGCAACTATTTTCCGAAGCTCGAGCTGATCGTCCCCTAGGATCTAGGCCGCCCGGGCGACCAGGGCCTCCCACGGGCCGAGGGCGCCTGGCGAGCTGGCTGCCGCGGTGCTCAGCAGGATCTCGCCGGCCTCGGCCGGCCGGGCGGCCGGCTGATCGGTGAAGTTCGCCGCCACTATCAGCGGGCCGATCCGGTAGGTCCACAGGCCGTCCGGGGCGGGCAGCGGCTCGTATGGGGCGATGCCACCGCCGAGTTCGGCCCGCCGCAGGGCCAGCAGGCGCCGGCACAGGGACAGGACGGAGCCGGGGTCGTCCCGCTGGGCGGTCACGTTAACCGCGCCGTGCTCGCCCATCGGCAGCCACGGGGCCACACCCGGACCGCTGAAACCGCCGCCGGGGGAGCCGTCCCACGGCATGGGCGTGCGGGCCCGGTCCCGGTCGGTGCCCTGGGCCACGTCCAGGGTGGCGTTGTCCCGGCGCAGCTCGAGCGGGACATCGACGTCGGTCATGCCGATCTCGTCGCCGTAGTAGAGCACGGCCGTGCCGGGCAGGGTGGCCAGGATGAGCAGCGCCAGCCGGATCTTGCGGTCGTCCCCGCCGCACCAGCGGGTGGGAAAGCGGCCCAGGTCGTGGTTGGAGCCCATCCACACCGGGCTTGCGCCGGGCGGCAGCGCGGCCAGCGTGTCCGCCACGATCGTGGCCAGCTGGACCGGCTCCAGGGGCGAGAAGGAGAAGGCGAAGTTGAACCCGAGCTGCAGCTCGTCGTTGTCGCCGTAGTACTCGGCCAGCTTGCCCGGGCCGTCCACCCAGGTCTCGCCCAGCAGCAGCCGGGCCGGGGAGTAGCTCTCGGCGATCTTGCGCCAGTCGCGGTAGACGCCGTGCGTCTCCGCGCGGTTGGCGTTGTACACGAAGCGCATACCGTAGGCGCCGGCCATCGGGTTGGGCGTATCCAGCGGCGGGTTGTCGCGCAGCTCAGCGTCCTTGTACAGGCCGTGTGCCACGTCGATGCGGAATCCGGCGACCCCGCGGTCGAACCAGAACTGCAAGATGTCGCGGAACTCGGCGTGGACCGCGGGCTCCCACCAGTTCAGGTCCGGCTGCCCGGGCAGGAAGTTGTGCAGGTAGTACTGGCCGGACTCGTGCCACTGCCAGGCCGGCCGGCCGGTGAAGTCGAGCCAGTTGTTGGGCGGGCCGCCGTCCGGCCCCGGGTCGGCCCACACGTAGTAGTCCCGGTGGGAGGCGTCCCGGCCGGAGGCGGCGTCGATGAACCAGGGGTGCGCGGAGCTGGTGTGGTTCGGCACCAGGTCCAGCAGCACCCGCATGCCACGCCGGCCGGCCTCGGCGATCAGCTCGTCCAGGCCGGCCAGCGTGCCCAGCTCGGGGTGGACGCCACGGTAGTCGCTGACGTCGTAACCCCAGTCCTCGTCCGGAGACGGCATGGTGGGCGACAGCCAGATGCCATCCACCCCGAGCCAGGAAAGGTGATCCAGGCGTTCGGTGATGCCGCGCAGGTCGCCGTAGCCGTCGCCGTCGCTGTCCCGCCAGGACCGCACGTACAGCTGGTACAGGACGGCGCCGTGCCACCATGGCGGGGTCACCTCGGCCTGGCTCACGTTCCTCCGTGGTTGTCCCGGACCTAACTCCGGATGGCCAGCCCGGTGGCCGGGTCGAAGAACTGCATGTCTTCGATGTCGATGTTGAAGGTCATCTTGTCGCCGACCTTGACCGGGTTCTTGGCCTCGACGCGGGCAACGCCCTCGCCGGCGCCCACGGCCTCGGCCTCGTCTTTCTCGAGCGCGCCCTCGGCGATGACCCGGTGCGCGTCGATGGTGAAGTGGACCACCAGCTCGGAGCCGAGCGCCTCGATCAGGTCCACGTTGCCGACCAGGGTCGAGCCGGTGTCGCCGGGCTTGGCCGCGGGCAGGTGCTCGGGGCGCATGCCGATGACGACCTCCTTGTTGGCGTAGGAGGCCAGGGCGGGGCGCTTGACCCGGACCGCGTCGGGGAGCGGCACCTCCTGGGAGCCGAGCTTGATCGACCGCGCGCCCTCGGTCAGGGTGGCGTCGTACAGGTTCTGGGCCGGGGACCCGATGAAGGCGGCCACGAAAATGTTGTCCGGGTTGTCATACAGGTTCTGCGGGGTGTCGACCTGCTGCAGCACTCCGTCCCGCAGCACGGTCACCCGGTCGCCCATGGTCATGGCTTCCACCTGGTCGTGCGTGACGTAGATGGTGGCCACGCCGATCCGCCGCTGGATCCGCGCGACTTCGGCCCGCATCTGCACGCGCAGCTTGGCGTCCAGGTTGGACAGCGGCTCGTCCATCAGGAACACCGAGGGCTCCCGCACGATGGCGCGGCCCATGGCGACCCGCTGGCGCTGGCCGCCGGACAGCTGCCCGGGCTTGCGGTCCAGCCAGTCGGTCAGGCCCAGGATCTCGGCGGCCTCGTTGACCTTGGCGTTGAGCTGGTCCTTGGGCAGCTTGCGCAGCTTCAGCGCAAACCCGATGTTCTCCGCCACCGTCATGTGCGGGTACAGCGCGTAGTTCTGGAAGACCATCGCGATGTCCCGTTCCTTGGGCGTCTCGTCGTTGGCTTCCTTCCCGCCGATCCGCAGGATGCCGCTGGTGATGTCCTCCAGCCCGGCTACCATCCGCAGCGCGGTGGTCTTGCCGCAGCCTGACGGGCCGACCAGCACCATGAACTCGCCGTCGGCGATGTCCACGCTGAGGTCCTTGACCGCGTGAAAGCCGTTCTCGTAGACCTTGTTGATGCCTTGAAGGCTTACCGTGGCCATGATGACTCCTTACCGGGCGCGTGCCCGTGATCGCAGGACGTGCTCATCCCTTCACCGCACCCGAGGTCAGGCCGGAGATGACGAACTTGCGGAAGATGAAGACCAGGATGCCGATGGGCACCACCGCCACGACACTGGCCGCGAAGATGGTTCCGTAGGGGACCTGGAAGTTCCCGCCGAATTCGGCGATGCCCACCGGGATGGTGCGGTAGTTGTTCGCGTTGTTGAACGTCAGCGCCATCAGGAACTCGGTCCAGCAGGCGGTGAAGCAGAAGATGCCCGCCGTGAACAGGCCGGGCAGGGCCTGCGGCAGCACGATCGTCCAGACCGTGCGCAGCGGGCCGGCGCCGTCGATCCGGCCGGTCTCCTCCATTTCCTTCGGGATGCCGAGCATGTAGTTCCGCAGGATCCAGATGGCGAACGGCAGGTTGAACGCCGTGTACGGCAGGATCAGCCCCTGGTAGCTGTTCAGCCAGCCGATCTCGCGCATCAGCAGGTACAGCGGCGCGAGCACCGCCACCGCCGGGAAGACCGAGATCATCAGCAGGACCACCAGCGTGGTGAACTTGCCGCGCATCGGCAGCCGGCCGAGCGCGTAGCCGGCCAGCGTGCCCAGGATCAGCACGAGCGCCGTGGCGGACAGGGTGACGATGATCGAGGTCTTGAAGTAGATCCCGAAGTCGTAGTTGACGAAGGCGTTGCTGTAATTCGCTGTGCTGAACGGGGTCGGGCCGAACGAAGGCGGGGTGTTCCCGATCGAGTTCGGGGCCTTGAAGCTGGAGGCGACCAGCCAGTACAGCGGTATGAGGATGAAGAGCGCGGTCACCACCGTGGAGATGGTGACCAGGTTGATGTACTTGCGCCAGCCGACTCGCTTGCGGTTACGCATGTCAGTTGCCCTCCTGTCCGACCTGGACCCGGAACACCCGCAGCGAGGCCAGGCAGCCAAGCAGCACCAGCACCGCGGTGCTGGTCGCCACGGCGGCGCCGGGCCCGAAGGCGAGGTTCTTGAATAGCGCGTTGTAGGCGAGGATCGCCAGCGACTGGGTCGACGTGCCCGGACCGCCGCCGGTCATCACGTAGGGCAGGTCGAAGAGCCCGAAGGCCTGCAGCACGCGGAACATGACCGCGAGCGCGATCGTGGGCCGCAGCAGCGGCAAGGTGATGGTCCAGAACGTTCTCCAGCCGGACGCGCCGTCCATCTCCGCCGCCTCGTACACGTCCCCGGGCAGCATGACTAGGCCGGCCAGCACGATGATCGCCACGAACGGCGTCGTCTTCCAGATATCGGCGATCATCAGCCCGATGATCGCAGGAGTCGGGGTGCCCAGGATGACCGGATGGCCCAGGCCGAGGCCGCCCAGGATGTAGTCGGCGACGCCGTAGGTCCCGTTGTAAATGTAGGCCCACAGCTCGGCGTTGATGACGGTGATCATCGACCAGGGGATGAGCAGCAGTGCCATCATCCAGCCGCGCCCGGCGACCAGGCGCTCGAGGACGAGCGCGATGCAGGTGCCGAGCACCAGCTCGACGATGACGGTCACCAGCGTGTAATAAAGGGTGAAGAACAGCGCGTCGCGCCACAGGGACGCGTGAAGCAGCAGGTTGTAATTGCTGAACGTGAAGCCGTCCAGGCTGAAGCCGCTGCCGGTCACGGTCACGTTGTTCAGGCTCATGATGACCGAGTACACGATCGGGAAGATCGTGACCGCGGCGATGACGAGCAGGGCGGGCGCCGAGAAGGCCCAGCCCATCCGGGCGAGCCGTTTCCTGTTGATATCAGGACGGGGGACTAGCTTAGGGGTGGTCGTCACTTCGTCGGAGGCACTTGAAAGGGCTGTCATAACTCACTCCTCGCGGCCGGGGCCGGATTGAGAAGAGCCGGTACGTACTGCTTGCTATGGTGCGCTATGTCACCCGGGGCCGGGAAGCACCTTCGCTCCCCGGCCCCAGATGTCATCGGCGGATCAGGTCACAAGCCGCCGCTGGATGTACTGGATAGTGCGCTGGTCGCGCCCGACTGCATGGCCGACACCGCCTTCGAGACAGAGGCCGAGCCCGCCAGGGCGCCGTTTATGTTCGAGTAAATTGCGGTGGAAAGCGCCGGGTACTCGGGCGTGCCCGCGGGCCGCGGGACCAGCTTGGTCTTCGGCACGACGGCAAAGTTGGGGTTCGAGGCGACGATCGCGGGCGACGTCCGCACGGACTGAACGGTGGAGATGAACCCGTACTTCGCGGACAGGATGGTCTGCGCCTGGGTGCCCGACATCCACTGGATGAAGGTCAGGTCCACGCCGAGGTGCTTGCTGTGCGGGTTGATGTACAGGTTCCAGCCGCCGATGTTGGAGTAGCCGGGGTACGCCTGGCCCGCGAAGGTCGGCAGTGGCGCCACGCCGACCTGGCTCGCCTTGAGCTTGCCACCGTCGGACGGGGTGATGGCGTCAGAGTAGGCGTAGTCCCAGTTGCGCAGGAACGCGGCGTTGCCGGCGGCGAAGGTGTCCATCGCCTGCGGCTCCTGGAACGTGGTCACCGCGGCCGGGCTGGCGCCGGAGGTGATCAGGCTGCGCATGAACGTGACCGCCTTGGTGGCCGCGGCCGAGTCGAGCGTGGCCTTGGTGTAGGAGCTGTTGGTCGGCGACCCGCCGGCGCTGGCCAGGTATTCCATGAAGTTGCAGGTCAGGCCCTCATAGGAGTCACCTTGCCAGACGAAGCCGTACTTGGTGCTGCCGTCGCTGGCCAGCGTCTTGGCGTCGGTCTCGAGCTGCTCCCAGGTCTGCGGAACGCTCATGTGCTCCTTGGCCAGCAGGTCCTTACGGTAGTAGAGGAAGCCCTGGTCCTCGAACAGCGGCGAGCCGTAGACCGCGCCCTTGTAGGAGGCCCCGGCGACCAGCCCGGGAGCGAACTTGCTCCAGTAGCTCGACGGCAGGTACTGCGACAGCGGGACGGCCAGCTGATGCGCGCCGAACTGAGCCGGCCAGATGACGTCACCCATGAACACGTCGGGGCTGGTCGCGCCGCCGGAGATCTGGGTGGCCACCGTGGCCCGGTAGGTGTCGGTGTCGGTTGGCGCCGACACCAGCGTCACCTTGATGCCCGGGTACTGCTTCTCGAACGCGTTGATCAGTACGGTACGGGCGTCGTTGGCGCCGGTGCCGCTCAGCGGGCTGGCCTCCCAGACGATGCTGCCGGACGTCGTCGAGCCCACGCTGGAGCTGCTGGCCGGCTTGCTGCTGCTGCTGCCGCTGCTGGCGCTGCTGCTTCCGCTGCTGCCGCAGCCGGCCAGGGCGAGTGCCCCGGCCACTCCGACCAGGGCGGTAACCCGCCAGGTCCGCGCCCGGTGTCTCCCGGGGGACTTGAGTGAACGTTCACGCATTATGCGCCCTCCACTAAATGTAGTTACACGGTAACTTTACGTAATAGTAGTTGTAGCCTGCCGGCCATTTCCGAGCGGACCCGGGTCCTTTCCTCCCGGCGCCCAATTCGTTAGCTGGCCGTTATCAGGGCTGGCCGACCCCCGTGCGGTCAGCCCTGCGGCTCAGCCGTCCCGGATTATCTGGGTCAGCTGCCCGGCCATCTCGGCCAGGGCCTGCTGGGGTTTCTTCTCATCGGTCAGGGCCTGATACACGGCACTGGAAATAGCCAGGCTGGCCTGGTCGTAGTTGGTGATCGCCGGGCGGGGCTGGGCCGAGTTGATCGCTTGCTCGAGGGTGGGCAGATAGGGATAGCTGGCGACCATGCTCTTGTCCGTGTAAAGGCTGGTCCACACCGGGGGGAACGACCCCTGCATGAACATCTGCTTCTCGTTCGGCAGGTCCGTCATGTACTTGATGAAGTTCAGTGCGGTCCGCTGGTGCTGGGAGTAGGCGCTGATCGCCAGGTTGGCGCCGCCTAGCGAACTGGAACCCGTTCCATTCAGGCCGGGCAGCGGCACCATCCCGACCTTCCCGTACACCTTGTTCTGCGCGCTCTTGACGGACAGCGCCGCGCTCACGTCCGGCCAGTTGTCCAGGAACAGGAACTTGCCGGACTCGAAGGCATTCTGCGACGACTCTTCCTCGTAGGTCAGGTTGACCTTCGGGATCCAGCCCTGCCGGAACCCGTCGACCAGGAAGTCCAGGCCCTTCAGGGCCCCCGGGGAGTCCACGGTGACCTTGGTGCCCGCCGGGGACAGGATCATCCCCCCGGCTGACTGGACAGCGCCGGCGAAGTTCACGGTCAGCCCCTCGTATGGGGCGAACGTGCCGGCGTAGCCTTCCAGGCCGTACCTGGGCGCCACGGTCTTGGCGAGCTGCTGCAGCTGGGCCCAGGTCTTGGGTGGCTGCGCGCCCGCCTTGGCGAGGATGTCCTTGCGGTAGTAGAGAACATCCGCGTTGCTGTAGTCGGGCACGGCATACAGCCGGCCCTGGTACATGGCGGTATCGACGGCCGGCTTGAGGAAATCGCCGAGCGGGAACTGGCCCTGCGGCAGGGGGATGATCCAGCCGTTGGAGGCGAATTCCGCGGTCCAGATGACGTCCATGTCGATGACGTCGTACTCGTCGCTCTTGGCCTGCAGGTTCGCCACCAGCTGGGCCAGCTGGTCGTTGGACGCCTCGGGCAGCAGCAGCAGGGTGACCTTCTGGCTGGGGTTGTCCTTGTTCCAGCCGGTGATCACGCCCTGCAGCCAGCCCGGGTTGTCCTTGCCGATCGCAAAGGTGATCGGGCCGATGCCGTCCGTGGACGGCGCGGAACTGTCCGTGGCCGGGCCGGCGGTACAGCCCGCGGTGAGGAAGAGACCGGCCGCTACGATCGCCATACCTGGCATCGCGCGCCTCATCCAGGCCTCCCCAAAAACCCCAAGGGCATGTAAAATTCGTACATGCATGTTATGCACCGGCGTTAGCAACATGTCAACAGCGTCACATAACGAGTCGGGCATGTTTCTCGCCGCCCAGGCCGGGCGGGCGAGGGCCATTCCGGCCGTGCGGTTGCGCTCGTTGGACGACCTTTCGTCGTGCTGTGCGCAGAGTTACTCTGAGCCTGGGCCCCGGCGGCCCATGGAGGTGACGGGCCCGTGCGCCAGCCCCTGCTAGCGCTCCTGGCGAAAGAGCCGGCTCATGGTTACGAGCTGAAGCTCGCGCTGGAGCAGATCTTCGGGCAGGCCTATCCCTCGCCCAACATCGGGCAGATCTACGTCACCCTCAAGCGCCTGGAGCAGGACGGTCTGGTCCGCAGCGAGGACGTGGAACAGACCACCCGGCCGAACAAGCGGGTATACGAGCTGACCCCGGCTGGCCGCGAGGCGCTGCGGGCCTGGGTCGAGGAGCCGAGCGAGGGCCCGCGCGTGCGCGATGAGTTCTTCGTCAAGCTGATCCTGGCGCCGATGGCCGGACTCGCTGACCGGATCGAGCTCATGAACAGGCAGCGACGGCATTATCTGGGCATAATGCGTAGCCTGACCCAATTGCAAGCCGGTGCCGACCCTGCGGACACCCCGAGCCGGCTGCTGATCGAGGGCGCCATCCTGCACCTGCAGGCCGACCTCGACTGGCTGGAGAGATGCCAGGAGGAACTTGTGTGAGACGGCTCCGGCCCTCCGGGACGACTCCCGCGAGCCCTCCAGATCCCTCCTGCCTGCTGAAGGCCTCCCAGCTGGTGAAGGCCTACCGCGCCGACGGGGTCACGGTGGAGGCCGTCCGGGGAGTGGATCTCGAGCTCGGCATCGGCGAGTTCGTGGCCGTCATGGGGCCATCCGGTTCGGGTAAATCCACGCTGCTGCATGTCCTTGGCGGCCTCGAGCCCGCCACGAGCGGCGAGATCTGGCTGCGCGGGCAGCGTGTAGACCGCCTGTCGACGGCCGGCTGGGCGCTGCTGCGCCGCCGGCACGTGGGGTTCGTCTTCCAGTTCTTCAACCTGCTGTCCAACATGACGGTGGCGGACAACGTGGAGCTGCCGGCGCTGCTGGCCGGGGCGACGCCGCGGCAGGCCCGGCGGCGTCGCGAGGAACTGCTGGCCGAGCTCGGTCTGGCGGACAAGGGGAGAGCGGCCCCGGCCCGGCTGTCCGGAGGGGAGCAGCAGCGTGTCGCGCTGGCCCGGGCCCTGGCCAACGAGCCGAGCCTGCTGCTGGCCGACGAGCCGACCGGAAACCTGGACAGCTCGAGCACCCGGGACGTACTGCGGCTGCTGCGCCGTACGCACGGCCAGGGGCAGACGATCCTGATGGTCACCCACGATGCGCGCGTGGCCAGTATGGCCGACCGGGTCGTCAACCTGTTCGACGGGATGGTGGCCGACGACGCCAAGATCGTGCCGATCCCGCGCAAGGTGAACGGCGTCGCCGACGTCCTGGAGCTGAGAGGCTGAGAGCGATGCGAGGCACGCTCCGCTGGGCGCGCGCTGACCTGCGTGCCCGCCGGGGCCAGGCCCTCGTCACCATCGCCGTCGTGGCCGGGGTGGTGACCGCGCTGTTCCTGGCCACCATGCTGCTGCAGGGGGCGGTCAACCCCTGGCAGCAGCTGTTCGCCCGGACCCGCGGCGCCGACGTGCTGATCTACTTCGCCAACGGGACCAACACCGGCGAGCTGCGCTACGTGGCCGGCATCCAGGCCACGGCGCAGCCCTACCAGGCCGCCTCGGCCACCCTGGAACAGGGTGCGGTCAGGTCCCAGGTCGATCTGCGGGCCATGACGCCGCAGCTGCCTGCCATGTCCGCGCCGCTGCTGGTGTCCGGAACCTGGCTGCGCGCCTCGGAACCGGACGGCGTGGTTCTGGAGGCGTCGTTCGCCCAGGCTGCTCACGCCGGGGTCGGGGACCGGCTCACCGTGAGCGGCATCGACGGCACCACCGTCGGCATGCGGGTCATCGGCATTGCCGACACGGCCGACCAGGGCTTCTATCCGCAGTGGACGCCTGGCCTGATCTGGGTCCAGCACCAGCTGCTGACCAAAGTCGAGCCGAACCCCAGCGAGACCCAGGAGGTCGTCGGGCTGCAGCTCGACGACAACTCCGCCGTGGCCACCGGCCAGGTCGTGCAGACTATCTGGAACCTGTACAACGGCGCGGACGAGAACTCCGCGGTCGAGCGGTATTCGACCTGGCAGCAGGTGCGGAACTCGATGGCGGACAACGACCGGCTGCTGGGCCTGCTGCTCGCGCTGTTCGGGATCATCGCGCTGATCGCTGCCCCGTGCGCGATCGCCAACGTCACCGCCGGCCGTGTGCTGGTCCAGCGCCAGGACATCGCCATGCTCAAGGCGCTCGGGTTCACGCCCGGCCAGGTGGTGCGGATGCTGCTTGCCGAGCAGACCCTGCTCGGGGCGGCCGGCGCCGGCCTCGGCCTGCTGGTGGCGAGGTTCGTGCTCTCGCCTGAGTTCGCCCGGCCGCCGGCCGGCACGCCGGTCGGCCTGGCCCCGCTGTCCGGCAGCTGGATGACGCTGATCGGCGCGGGGGCCGTGCTCACCGTCGCGATCGCCACCCTCATCCCGGCCTGGTGGGCCGGGCGCGTCTCGCCGGTCGCCGCCGTCCGGCCGACTCCGCCCCGGGGGCACCTGTCCCTGATCTCCCGGCTCAGCCTGCTCGTCCGGCTGCCCGCCCCGCTGGTCCTCGGGGCCCGGGATTCGCTGACCCGGCGGCTGCCCGCGGCGCTGACCATCGTGGGCCTGGCGATCCCGGTGGCCATGATCACGATCGCGCTGACCTGCTGGTCCACCATCGACGGCTTCACCGCCCACCCGGGCAGGAGCGGCCTCGCCGCGTCGGTCACGGTCAGCCAGGGCGGCCTGACGAGCAGGCAGATGACCACCCTGATCAGTCACGACCCGCAGGTCACGGCGTCCTACGCGGGGGCCGAATTCGACACTCTGCTGCCCGGTGACAACGGCACCTTCATCGCCCGGGCGATGGGCACCTCAGCCCAGCCCTATCCGTTCGAGGTCGTGCAGGGACGGATGTTCCACGCGGCCAATGAGGCGGTCGCGGGCCAGGGCCTGCTCGACCTCATGCACGTCAGCGTGGGCGCGTGGATCTCGCCGACGATCGACGGGGTGCCGGTGATCTTGCACATCGTCGGCCGGACCATCGAGCCGGACGACAACGGCGACGTGCTCGACTTCGGGCTCGACGCGCTGAAGGAAGCGGGCAGCGCGCCTCCGCAGCTGGTCCAGTTCCTGGTCCTGCGTCCTGGCGTGGCCCCGGCGGCGGCCCGGGCCCGGCTGCTGGCCGCATCGCAGGACCAGCTCGACGTAGAGCTGGTGGCCAACCCGGCCACCGGGCTCCGGGTGGTGCAGCTGGTGATTGCCGTGTCCGTGGTCGTCCTGGCCGTGATCGGCCTGGCCAGCCTGCTGACCGCCACGGTGGTCGGGATGCGGGACCACCAGCACGAGGTAGGCGTGCTCGAGGCCCTGGGCCTGACCCCGCGTCAGGTAATGGCCAGCCTGGCCGTCAACACCATGATCCTCACCGGGATCGGTGTCGCCGCCGGGATGACGGCCGGGCTGCTGCTCGCGCCCTGGCTGATCAACATGCAGGGCCGGACCAGCGGCATGGGGTCGGGCATCGCGACTCCCCTCGGGGCCCAGGCCATCGCGGAGGTCCTGGGCGTGGCCCTGGTCATCGCCGCCGTCGCTGCGCTGTTCCTGGCCCGGCGGATGAACAAGGGCGCCGGCCCCGGCGCCAGCCGCCCGCGCAGCCCGGCCCCGGATCACGTCGTCAGAGCCTGAGGCGCCCGCTTAGCCAGCTCCTGCCCATCCCGTCCAGCCGGGGACGGCCAGCGCTCCAGCAAGCATGACGCTGTAACACGGGGCTGGCCGCGGGCGATGACCAAGTGAAAGCGGCTGACGCGGGTACCCCCGAGCCCGTGAGAGCTGTTTGACCCGGGGGGCGACCCCCCGAAACCCCCCGATTACGGGGGGGCCTGCCCGGCCCCCCCGTGCCCCCCTGGGGGGCCCTCCGGGCCCGGTTAGACGGGCCCCCCCGGCTTCGAGCCGGGGGGCCCGTGGCGGGATTTCTGCGTCGGCGGGCGGTAAGCCGACTACTCCGCGCACCCGGTTGCGGGTAGCGTTCGGGTATGACGACGAACGCGGCGCCGTTTGGCCAGATGGTGACGGCGATGATTACCCCGATGCATCCCGACGGGACCGTCGACTTCGACGGGGCCGCTCGCCTTGCCGACTATCTCGTCACCAGCATGCGCAACGACGGGCTGGTGGTCAACGGCACCACCGGTGAGGCGCCGACCACCACCGACGCCGAGCAGGAGCAGCTGCTCCGGGTGGTCCTCGACGCGGTGGGTACCCGGGCGAAGGTCGTCGCCGGGGTGGGCACGAACGACACCGCGCACACGGTCGAGCTCGCCCGTTCGGCCGAAAGAGCCGGAGTGGACGGCCTGCTCGTCGTCACCCCGTACTACAACAAGCCGCCCCAGCCGGCGCTCGAGGCTCACTTCACCGCGGTCGCCGACGCCACCGGCCTGCCCCTGCTCATCTACGACATCCCGGGGCGGACCGGCACGGCCGTGGCCTCGCAGACCCTGATCCGGCTGGCCGCCCACCCGCGGATCGTCGGCGTCAAGGACGCCAAGGACGACCCGGGCGCCACCTCGCACGTGCTGGCCCAGACCGACCTTGTCTACTACTGCGGCACCGACATGCTGAACCTGCCGTGGCTCGCGCTCGGCGCCGTCGGCTTCGTCAGCGTCGTCGGGCACGTGGTGGGGGACCGGCTGCACGAGATGATCGACGCCTTCGGCGCGGGCGACGTGGCCCGGGCCCGGCGGATCCACTACGACCTGATCCCGGTCTACGACGGGCTGTTCCGCAACCAGGGCGCGGTGATGAGCAAGGCCGCGCTGGACCTGCTCGGCCAGCCCGGCGGCGCCGTCCGCGGCCCGCTGCTCGCGGCCACCGACGCGGAAAGACAGCAGCTGGCCCTCGACCTCGCCGCCGGCGGCGTGAAACTGCCCGCGGCGCAGATATCGGGGCGCAGCGCGTGAGTCATCCGCACCCTGACCTCGCGGCGCCGGCGCCCCTCGCGGAGAACGGCCTGCGTATCGTCCCGCTCGGCGGACTCGGTGAAATCGGCCGCAACATGACGGTGTTCGAGTACCGCGGCCGGCTGCTCATCGTGGACTGCGGCGTGCTGTTCCCCGACCCCGACCAGCCGGGCGTCGACCTGATCCTGCCGGACTTCGGGTACCTCAGAGGCCGGCTCGACCAGGTGGAGGCGGTCGTCCTCACGCACGCCCACGAGGACCACATCGGCGCCATCCCGTACCTGCTCCGGGAGCGCCCGGACATCCCGCTGATCGGCTCGAAGCTGACCCTGGCCCTGGTGACCAGCAAGCTGGCCGAGCACCGCCTCGACCCGGTCGAGGTGGAAGTCGTCGAAGGCAGCCACAGCTCGCTCGGGCCGTTCGACTGCGAGTTCTTCGCGGTCAACCACTCGATCCCGGACGCGCTCGCGGTAGCCATCCGCACCCCGGCTGGGGTGGTGCTGCACACCGGCGACTTCAAGATGGACCAGCTGCCGCTGGACGGCAGGCTCACCGACCTGGCCGGGTTCGCCCGCCTGGGCGGCGAGGGCGTCGACCTGCTGATGTCAGACTCGACCAACGCCGAGGTGCCCGGCGTGGTCACCTCCGAGCGTGACATCGCGCCGGTGCTGGACGAGATCTTCGCCAGCACCGAGCAGCGGATCATCGTGGCCTGCTTCGCCTCGCACGTGCACCGGGTGCAGCAGGTGCTCAACGCGGCCGTCAAGCACCGGCGCAAGGTCGCCTTCGTGGGCCGGTCCATGGTGCGCAACATGGGCGTGGCCCGGGACCTGGGCTATCTGCGCGTGCCCGGCGGCCTCCTGGTGGAGCTGCGCGAGGCCGAGGAGATGCCGCCCGGCGACGTCGTGCTGATCTCCACCGGCTCCCAGGGCGAGCCGATGTCGGCGCTGTCCCGGATGGCCGGCCGCGACCACCCGATCAGGATCGCCGCCGGGGACACCGTGATCCTGGCCTCGTCGCTGATCCCCGGCAACGAGACCGCGGTGTACCGCGTCATCAACGGCCTGACCAGGCTCGGGGCGCGGGTCGTGCACAAGGCCTCGGCGCTGGTGCACGTCTCCGGTCACGCCCCGGCCGGCGAGCTGCTCTACGTGTTGAACCTGGTCCGGCCGCGGAACTTCATGCCGATCCACGGCGAGTGGCGGCACCTGCGCGCGCATGCCCGGCTGGCCTCGCTGTCGGGCGTGCCGGACAACAACATCGTCATCGCCGAGGACGGCGTGGTGGTGGACCTGGTGAACGGCCAGGCCTCGGTGGCCGGCGCGGTCCCGTGCGGTTACGTCTACGTAGACGGTCTCACCGTCGGTGAGGTCACCGAGTCGCAGCTGAAGGACCGCCGCATCCTGGGCGAAGAGGGCTTCGTCTCGGTAGTGATCGTGGTGGACGCCAACTCGGGCAAGATGGTGGCCGGCCCGGAAATGCATGCCCGCGGCTCCGGCATCGACGACGCCGCCTTCGGCGAGGTCCTGCCCAAAATCGAGGAAGCCCTGGCCGCGGCGGCCGCCGACGGCGTCACCGACGCGCACCAGATCAGCCAGCTCGCCCGCCGGATCGTCGGCAAGTGGGTCAGCGACAACTACCGCCGCCGCCCGATGATCATCCCAGTAGTCGTGGAAGCCTGATCCAGAAAGGCAGCTAGGCCCATGAGTGCGCCGGCCGGGCAAGAGAACACCGACCAAGAAAACAGCGAGCAAGAAAACAGCGGGCAAGAGAACCGCAGCTTCCAGGCCGAAGTGGTCCAGATCCTGGACCTGATGGTGCACTCGCTGTACAGCAACAAGGAGATCTTCCTGCGCGAGCTGATCTCCAACGCCTCCGACGCCATCGACCGGCTCCGGCTGGAACTGCTGTCCCAGTCCGAACTGCCCGAGGCCGAGGGACCGCTGCAGATCCGGGTCAGCTATGACCGGGACGCCCGCACGGTCACCGTCGCCGACAACGGGATCGGCATGAGCCGGGCCGAGGTGATCGAGAACATCGGGACCATCGCCAAGTCGGGCACGCGCGAGTTCCTGGGGAACCTGACCGGTGACCAGCGCAAGGACGCGACCCTCATCGGGCAGTTCGGGGTGGGCTTCTACTCCGCGTTCATCGTGGCCGACCGGGTGACGCTGACCACCCGCCGGGCGGGCCTGGACGCCAGCGAGGGCGTCCAGTGGGAATCCGACGGCCAGGGCGAGTACACGCTCCAGACCGTGGCATGCCCGGCCCGGGGCACCACGATCGTCCTCCACCTGCGCGCGGACGAGGACGAGCTGCTGAACGGCCACCGGCTGCGTTCCATCATCGGGAAGTACTCGGACCACATCAGCCTGCCGATCGTGATGCCCGCGGAGACCGCCGCCGAGTCAGCGCCGGACGCCGCGCCATCCGACGAGACCGTCAACCAGGGGTCGGCGCTGTGGGCCCGGCCCAAGAGCGATCTCACCGACCAGCTGTACCGCGACTTCTACAAGCACCTCACCGGCGATGTCAGCGATCCGCTGGCCTGGGTGCACAGCAAGATCGAGGGCACCTGGGAGTACACGCTGCTGCTGTTCATCCCGTCGCGGGCGCCCTATGACCTGTGGTTCCCCCAGACCGGGCGGGGTGTCCGGCTGCACATCCAGCGGGTGTTCGTGCTGGAGGACGACGGCCAGCTGATGCCGCAGTACCTGCGGTTCGTCCGCGGCGTGATCGACTCGAGCGACCTTCCGCTGAACGTGTCCCGTGAGCTGCTGCAGGGCAGTCGTGCGGTGGACAACATCCGCTCCAACGCCGTCAAGAAGGTGCTGAGGCTGCTTGCCGACACCGCCGGCAAGGACCCGGAGAAATACGCCGCCTTCTGGAAGGAATTCGGGGCCGTCCTGAAGGAAGGCGTGGCCGAGGACTACGGGAACCGGGACGATATCGCCCGGCTGCTCCGCTTCCGTTCCACCAGGTCCAGCCCCACCGGATCCAGCCCCACCGGGACCAGCCCCACCGGGACCAGCCCCACGGGGACCGGCGCTGACGAGGCCGACGTCTCGCTCGCCGACTACGCCGGCCGGATGAAGGAAGGCCAGGAGTTCATCTACTACCTGCTGGCGCCGAGCGTGGCCTCCGCCGTCGGCAGCCCCCACCTGGAAGCGTTCGCCAAAAAGGGCATCGAGGTCCTGCTTCTGACTGATGCCGTGGACAACTGGGTCGTGAGCAGCCTCCGTGACTTCGACGGCAAGCGGCTGCAGTCGGTCGCGCAGGGGACCGCTGACCTTGCGGACCTGAAGGACGAGGAGGAAACGGCGGCTAAGGAGCAGGCCGCCGCCGAGTTCGCCGATCTCGTCGGAAAGCTGAAGGCCGCCCTGGCCGGGCAGGCCTGGGACGTGCGGCTGAGCAACCGCCTGACCACCTCGCCCGCCTGCATCGTGGCCAACGAGCCGGACCTGGACATCAACCTGGCCCGGCGGCTCAGGGGATCCGGCCTGCCGAGCCAGCCGGTGCTGGAGATCAACCCGGACCATCCCCTGGTGCAGCGGCTCAACCACGAGCAGGACGACGGCCGCCTGGCCGAGTGGGCCCATGTCCTGTTCAGCCAGGCGGTGCTGACCCTGGGCGCGCGTATCGAAGACCCGGCCGCCTTCGTCAGCCAGCTGAACGACCTGCTGGTAGCCCTCGTCAGCGGTGAATCAGGCAGCAGCACTGAAGCAGTCAGCGGGGAAGCGCATACCGCGTCGGAGACACCCCCAGCGTGACCGTGAAGTCACGGGTCAGGTGGGCCTGGTCGGCGTAGCCGAGATCGGCCGCGAGCCCGGCCCAGTCGACCGGATCGCCGCCATCGGCCCGCTCCGCGGCTTCGTGCAGCCGGGCCCGGCGCATCACCCACTTGGGACTGACCCCCACGTAGTCCGCGAACAGCCGCTGCAGGCTGCGCGCGGTCATCCCGGATGCCGCCGACAGCTCATTGACCCGGCGCAGACCCGGATCCTCGGTGATACGCGACACCAGGACGGCGGCGTCGGCGGCCAGCGGATCGGGTTCGGCCCGCGCCGTGCCCAGCAGCGCCTCGGCGTGCCCGATCATGGCCGCGTCGTCATCGTCGCCGGAGATGATCGCCTGCCGGGCCCGTTCGGCCCGCGGCCCGAACACCCGCGACGCCGGGACGACCCGGTCGGTCAGCTGCGAGATCGGCGCCTGCCAGAACGGCCGGAACCCGCCGGGCCGGAACTTTATCCCGAGCACTCGCCCCGACCCGGCCAGCGACCGGGTGAACAGCCTGGTGTCCACGCCGAAGATCCCGGCGCCCGATGCCTCGAAGCCCAGGTTCACGTTCGGGTGCGGCAGGATCGTCTGCGTGTGCGGCGGCTCGCCGCGCAGGTCCCAGCGCAGGATCCAGTACCACTCCACGAACGGGGCCAGCTCTGGCGAGGGCACGCGGCGGGCCAGCTGGAACCGCCGCGCCGCGAGGCTGGGGTGCAGCACCCCAGGGCCCATAGCCGAGGCGACGATGTCCACCACCTGGCCAGGATATCTGTCGCGTTTGTTCAAGATCACATAACCCCAGGTCGCCTACTATCTGAAGCATGACAAACGACACGACGAAGGACCTGCACGCCGAGATGTCCGCCGTCATGGCGGAGGCGGCTCGCGTGGTGACCAGCGTGCCGGATGACGCCGACCTGGACGGGCCCACCCCGTGCGCCGACTGGGACCTGCGCACCCTGCTCAACCACACGATCTTGTGGACCTCGTACTCGGCCGAGCGCCGTGCCCACGGCGAGAGCGTGGCCGAGGACCTGATGACCAAGGACTTCACCGCTGACCCCGGCTTCCGCGATGACTACGCCCGGCAGGTGAGCAAGGCCGCGCAGGCATGGGGCGACCCCGCGGCCTGGGAAGGCGAGCTCGCCGTCATGGGCAACGCGATGCCGGCCGCCGAGGTCGGCGCCATGCTGCTCATGGAGACCGTGCTGCACGGCTGGGACGTAGCCAAGGCCACCGGCCAGGAGTACCACGCGGATGACGCCGGCGCCCGGGCCACGCTGGATACCGTCCAGGCTCGGGCCGAGATGTTCCGCAAGTACGAGGGCTTCGCCGACGAGGTCCCGGTCGGCGACGACGCGCCCGCCCTGGACCGTGCCCTCGGCCTGGCCGGCCGCGACCCCGCCTGGAAGAAGCCGAGCTAACCACCAGCCGAGCTAGCAGCGACCCAGCTAGCCGGCGGCCGGCAGCACCCGCACCGGATTGCCCTGGGCGAACGCCACGATGTCCTCGGCCGCCTCGCCGTAGAAGACCCGGTAGGACTCTTCGGTGACGTAGCCGAGGTGCGGGGTGAGCACGGTGTTGGGTGCGCCGCGCAGCGGATCGGACAGGGGCAGCGGCTCGATGTCGAACACGTCCAGGGCCGCGCCCGCGATCGACCCCGACCGCAGCGCCGCCACCAGCGCCGCGCTGTCCACCAGCGGCCCGCGCGAGGTGTTGACCAGGTAGGCGGATGGCTTCATCAGGGCCAGCTCCTGCGCGCTGACCAGCCCGGTGCTGCGCTCGCTGAGCTTGTAGTGCAGCGTCACCACGTCCGCGGAGGAGAACAGCTCCTCCTTGGAGACCGCCTTGCAGCCGTTCTCCGCGGCGTGAGCCGCGTCCAGGTTCTGGCTCCACGCCATCACGTCCATGCCGAACGCCTGGCCGATCCGCCCCACCCGGATGCCTTGCCGCCCCAGCCCGACCACGCCGAGCCGCTTGCCCTCGAGCCCCACGCCGATGGTCTGCTGCCAGCCGCCACTGACCGGCAGGGCCGCGCCCCCGGCCCGGCTGGCCGTCTTCAGCCGCCGGTCCTCCTCGGGGATGTGCCGTACCAGCGCCAGGATCAGCCCCCAGGTGAGCTCGGCCGTGGAGTTGCCGATGCCGCCGGTGCCGCACACCGTCACCCCGCAGGCGGCAGCCGCCTCCAGGTCGATGGCGGCGTTGCCCATGCCCGTGGTGACCAGCAGCCGCAGCCGCGGGAGCCGGCGCAGCGTGGCGGCGTCGAACGGCGTCCGCTCGCGCATGGCCACGATGACGTCGAACGGCTCCAGCGCGTCCACCAGGGCCTCGGTCTGGTCGAAGTGCCGGGCGAACACGTAGATCTCGGCCCGCTCGCGCACCGCGGACCAGTCCGCGCTCGCCAGGGCAACTTGCTGGTAATCATCCAGGATCGCGACCCGCATGGGCCGACCCTATCGCCTTTGCGGCCCGGCCGGCCCGACCTGATAACGTCTGGCCCGAGGAGGCCCTAATGACCTGGCTTGATTCACTGGCGACCAAGGCCCTGGCCCGGGAACTGCCCACCCGGGATGAGGCCCTGCGGGTGCTGCGCAGCCCCGACGACGAGCTGATGGACGTGGTGGCCGCGGCGTTCAGGGTCCGGCTGCGCTACTTCGGCCGCCGCGTCAAACTGAACTACCTGGTGAACATCAAGAGCGGCCTGTGCCCCGAGGACTGCTTCTACTGCTCGCAGCGGCTCGGCTCGGCCGCGGACGTGCTGAAGTACACCTGGCTCAAGCCGGACGAGGTGCTGTCCAGCGCCGAGGCCGGGGTCCGGGCCGGCGCCAAGCGGGTCTGCCTGGTGGCCAGCGGCCGCGGCCCGACCAATGGCGACATCACCCGGGTCTCCGCCGCGATCACCGCGTTCAAGGAGCAGAACCCGGAGGTCGAGGTGTGCGCCTGCCTGGGTTTGCTCTCCGACGGCCAGGCCGAGCGCCTGCAGGCGGCCGGCACCACCGCCTACAACCACAACCTCAACACGGCCGAGAGCCACTACGGCGATATCTGCACCACGCATGACTTCGGCGACCGCGCCGAGACGGTCGGCAAGGCCAAGGCGGCGGGGCTGTCCCCGTGCTCGGGCCTGATCGCCGGGATGGGTGAGACCGATGAGGACCTGGTGGACGTGGCCTTTGCCCTGCGCGAGCTGGACCCCGACTCGGTCCCGGTCAACTTCCTGATCCCGTTCGAGGGCACCCCGCTGGGCGGGGAATGGAACCTTACCCCGCAGCGCTGCCTGCGCATCCTGGCCCTGGTCCGGTTCGTCTGCCCGGACGCCGAGGTCCGGCTGGCCGGCGGCCGGGAGCTTCACCTGCGCAGCCTGCAGCCGCTGGCGCTGCACATCGTCAACTCGATCTTCCTCGGCGACTATCTCACCAGCGAGGGCCAGGCCGGGAACCAGGACCTGGAGATGATCGCCGACGCGGGCTTCACCGTGGAAGGGGCCGGCGAGCAGTCCCTGCCGGCCCACCGCCGCGACCTGGTCCGCGTGCGCCGCCGCGGGCCCGGCACGGCGCTGCCCGCCAACACGTGAACATCGGCGACCTAGAGCGGATCGCGGCCCGGCACTGGCAGGCCCCCGACATCGGCCGACTGGGGGAGTGGTGGCTGCGCGCGGCCGGCGGCTTCACCGGCCGGGCCAACTCGGCGCTGCCCGTCGGTGACCCCGGGATGCCGCTGCCCGAGGCGGTGGACGCGGTCGAGGCCTGGTACTCCGAGCGCGGCCTGCCCCCCATGATCGTCCTGTTCGCCGGGGACCGTCCGCACCCCCTGGAACCCCTTTTGGCCGAACGGGCCTGGGTTCCGCGCCAGGATCCCGCCTTCGTCATGACCGCGGCGATAGCCGACATCCTGTCTTTGGGCCCGGCCGCAGACGTTCACCTGGAATCCGAGCCCGACGAGGCGTTCATGACCCTGTACCGCTACCGCGGCCAGGACCTGCCGCCGATCGCGCACACGCTGCTGATGTCGTCCCCGTGGCAGGCGTTCGGCTCTATCCGCCGGGACGGCCGGACCGTCGCGGTCGGCCGGGTCTCGGTGGCCGACGGGTGGGCCGGGCTGACCGCAATCCAGGTTGACGCCTCCTGCCAGCGCCAGGGTCTCGGCAGGGCCATCTCCATCGGCCTGGCCGCCGCGGCCGCCGAAGTAGGCGTGCGGAACATCCTGCTCCAGGTCGGGGTCCACAACGCGCCGGCCCGCGCGCTGTATTTCCGCTGCGGTTTCCAGGACTCGCACCGCTACCGTTATTTGCTGGCGCCCAGCTGAGCGACACGCGGCTGGGGTCCCCATGTCCCTGGGGTAGTCCCGATACCTTGTGAGTATGGCGACCCGTGCCCGCAACGGATCTGGCCGCTCGCGCGGCGGGCTGGATGAGGCTGTCTTCGAGGCGCCGGGACTCGACGGCGACCCGGGCCCCGCGCCCCGAC
>JBAPYC010000696.1:0-2582 GCA_049284535.1 Streptosporangiaceae bacterium | reverse complement strand
CCTTCGCCGGTACGGCCGGGGCGGGGCACTTCACCGACGCCGTCGGGCTGGCGCACGGCATCGCGGCCAGCGCGGGCCGCATCGCGGGCGCGGTGTTCGCGGTGGCACTCCTCGACGCCGCCATCATCGGGGCCTTCGCGGTCTCGCTGTCCACCGCGTACGCGGTCGGCGACACGCTCGGCCTCAAGCACTCGCTGCACCGCGGGGTCGGCCAGGCCAAGGGCTTCTACGCCATCTACACCGCGCTGATCGCCGTGGCCGCGGCCATCGTGCTCATCCCCGGGGCCCCGCTCGGCCTGATCATCGAGGGCGTGCAGGCGCTGGCCGGCGTGCTGCTGCCGGCCGCCACCGTGTTCCTGCTGATGCTGTGCAACGACCGCGCCGTGCTCGGCCCCTGGGTCAACCGGCGGGGTACCAACGTGTTCACCTCGGCCGTCATCGCGCTGCTGGTCACCATGTCGGTCGTGCTGACCGCCTCGGTGCTGTTCCCCGGCATCACCGACCACCAGATCCTGGCTATCTTCGGTGCCTGCGCCATCGTGTCGGTGGCCGGGGGCGGGCTGACCCTGCTCCGGTCGCTGCGGGTACGCAGCTCGGCCGGCGTGGACCGCCGGGACCGCGAGACCTGGCGGATGCCGCCCCTCAACATGCTGTCCCGGCCGGTCATGTCGTCCGGCCGCAAGCTCGCGCTGACCATCTTGCGCAGCTACCTGGCCATCGCCATGGTCCTGGTCATCGTCCGGATCGTCCAGATGGCCCTGGCGCACTGACGGCCTGGCGCACTGAGGGGGCCTGGCGCACTGAGGGGCCTGGCGCACTGAGGGCCCCGGCCGCCGGCCGCGAGCTACCTGGTTTGATGACCAGATGGACGCGGATGTGATCGTGATAGGCGCGGGCCTGGCCGGGCTCACCGCGACGGCGGAGCTGGCCCGGGCCGGCCGGCGGGTGCTGCTGCTGGACCAGGAGCCCGAGTCGAACCTGGGCGGGCAGGCATTCTGGTCCTTCGGCGGCCTGCTGCTGGTGGACTCACCCGAGCAGCGCCGGATGGGCATCAAGGACTCCTACGAGCTGGCCTGGCAGGACTGGCAGGGCAGCGCGTTCTTCGACCGTGACGTCGACGACCCGGCCGGAGAGGACTACTGGGCCTGCCGGTGGGCTCAGGCGTATGTGGACTTCGCCTCCGGGGAGAAACGATCCTGGCTGCACGCCATGGGCATGCGCTGGCTGCCGCTGCTGGGCTGGGCGGAACGGGGCGGCTACCTGGCCGACGGGCATGGCAACTCGGTGCCCCGGTTCCACATCACCTGGGGCACCGGCCCGGGGGTGATGGCGCCGTTCGAGCGCCAGGTCCGTGCCGCGGCCGGCTCCGGGCGGGTCGGGCTGCGGTTCCGGCACCGGGTGGACGGGCTCACGGTCACCAGCGGAACCGTGGACGGCGTGCGCGGCGCGATCCTGGAACCCAGCCAGGCTGCCCGCGGCACCCGGAGCTCACGCGCTGAAACCGGCGGGTTCGAGCTGCACGCCCCGGTGGTCATCGTGACCTCCGGCGGTATCGGCGGCAATATGGACCTGGTACGGCAGTACTGGCCCGCCCGGCTCGGCTCGCCGCCGGACCGGATGATCCGCGGAGTTCCCGAGTACGTCGACGGGCGGATGCTGGCCATCACCGAGCAGGCCGGCGGGCGTCTGGTCAACCGGGACCGGATGTGGCACTACACCGAGGGCATCCAGAACTGGGACCCGATCTGGGCCGGGCACGGCGTCCGGATCCTGTCGGGACCCTCCGCGCTGTGGCTCGACGCGCGCGGGCAGCGTTTCCCGGCGCCGAACTTCCCCGGGTTCGACACCCTCGGCACGCTGGCCGCGATCTGTGCCACCGGCTTCGACTACTCCTGGCTCGTGCTCACCCAGAAGATCATCGAGAAGGAGTTCGCGCTGTCGGGGTCGGAGCAGAACCCTGACCTGACCGCCAAGGACCTCAAGCTGACCCTCTCCAGGGTCCGGCCCGGCGCGCCCGCGCCGGTGGAGACGTTCAAGCAGCGGGGGGCCGACTTCGTGGTGGCCAAGTCGCTGCCCGAGCTGGTGGCCGGGATGAACAAGCTGACCGCCGAGCCGCTCATCGCCCTGGCCGACCTGGAACGGCAGATCGTGGCGCGCGACCGCGAAATCGACAATCCCTTCACCAAGGACCTGCAGGTCATGGCGATCCGCAACGCGCGCCGCTCGCGCGGCGAGCGGCTGGCCCGGGTAGCGTCCCCGCACAAGATCCTCGACCCGAAGGCCGGGCCGCTGATCGCGGTGCGGCTCAGCATCCTGACCCGCAAGACGCTTGGCGGCCTGCAGACCGACCTGTCCGGGCGGGTGCTCAGCCTGGCCGCCGGCCCCGTCTGCCAGCCGGTGCCTGGGCTGTACGCGGCGGGTGAGGCGGCGGGGTTCGGCGGCGGGGGCATGCACGGCTACCGCTCGCTGGAAGGATCCTTCCTCGGCGGCTGCCTATTCAGCGGGCGCCAGGCCGGCCGGGCCGCGGCCACCGCGACCGGGGCTTAATGGCGGCGGCCTGCCCGGTGATCACCGGGCAGGCC
>JBAPYC010000695.1:0-5021 GCA_049284535.1 Streptosporangiaceae bacterium | reverse complement strand
GTGCTGCACCAGCCGGCCGCCCGCGGCCAGGGCCCGATCCCGGACCTGATCCTGCAGGCGGACGAGCTGGTCCGGATGCGGGCCGACATCGAGGCGATCCTGTCCCGGCATACCGGCCAGTCCGTGCAGACCCTGCGCGCCGACACCGACCGGGACCGGGTGCTCACCGCGCACGCCGCGCTGGAGTACGGCATCGTCGACCAGGTGCTGGGGAACCGCTCCGCGGACGATGTCCCGGCGGCACTGGCCGGCTAGGCGGCCAGGGAGAGCATGACCGGGCCGACGGCGCCCTGGTGGCGGCGCAGATCCTGGGCTACCTGCTCGGTCAGGCCGGTGAGCGTGATCCCCAGCGCCCCGGCCAGCGCGGCGATCATCTCGCTGGAGGGCTCCTTGCGGCCGCGCTCGATCTCGGACAGGTACTGCGGCGAGATGCCGGCCCGCCCGGCCGTCTCGGCGAGGGTCTCGTCCTGGTCCTGCCGCAGCGTCCGGAGCCGCCGGCCGAGCACTTCCCGCCACAGCGGCTCGGCGGGCTGATGCCGTGGCCGGGGCTCGGCGGGCTGATGCGGGGTCTGGGGCTCGCGCCGCAGCGGGATGACGTTTGAGCTCTCGGCCATAACTCAGCCTAGAGCCCGTCCGTCCCCCGGGGCCAGGCAATAAGATTTCGCTGCCAGCGGACCGGCCGGGATAGCGCGTTTCCGCACTAATGGACCGTTAAGGGCCAGGTCAGGGTGGCGGGAACCACACGGACACGTGCGCGGGCTCGAAGGCCCGAGCGGTCACCGTGGTCAGGTCGTCCTGCAGGACGTCGAGGTCCACGGTGGACCGCAGCCGGGCGGCGAAGGCGGTGACGACCGCCGCGGCGTCGTAGCTGGCGCGGTTAAACCGCCGATCGACGGCCCGCTGGACACGGCGCCGCAGCGGGTTGAACAGTGCCGCGACCACCAGGGTGGACACGGCCACCGCCGCAGGTGCCCTGAACGGCAGCACGTCGGTGGCCAGCAGGACCAGCCCGGCGAAGACCCCGGCCAGCATGGCCGTGATGACGGCGTAGGAGACGACCCGGCTGACGATCCGGTCGATCTCGAACAGCCGGTACTTGAGCACCGCGACCCCGATGCAGACGGGCAGGGCGGTCGCGGCCAGATTGGAGAGGTCATTCAGCCACGCCGGGGTGGCCGGCAGCGGGGTGGTGATGACGCACGCCACAATGCCGGCGTATAGCCATTTGAGCTGCTGGCGGCGCTCCCGGCTGGCGCGCCGGTACCGCGGCACCTGCGCCACCAGCCACGTCAGCAGGCTGGCCACCAGGCCGACGAGCAGGACCAGCGCGAACAGCGCCGCCGCTCCGGCCGGCTCAGCGACCAGGGCACCGGCCGCCGTGACCGGGACGGGCCGCCCCGCCACAGCCTGGACGTTGGCGGCATCGGCCGCCACGCTGACCAGCACCCCGGCCGTCAGCGCTAGCAGAACAAGGCGCCGTCGCCGCCGCGGCAGCTGCCCGTCGGGAAACAGCCAGATCAAGCACACGATCAAGACCAGAAAGACTGGCCAGTCCCCCAGCAATGCCAGCGCCACCCCGCCCAGCGGCCACGTGCCATGGTGCACGCGGTAGTCCAGGACCGCGTACTGCCCGCAGGGCGCCGCGACGACACCGAAGATGGCCAGCAGCAGCCAGCCGACCGGGTTCCGCGGCAACCGGACCGCGAGCAAGGTGCCCATCGCGGTCCCGGTCGCCATCAGCAGGATGGTGACCGCGTCATCGAGCGGGCTGCCCGGCTGATGGATCGCGCTGTCGAGCGGCAGGCCGGCAACGGCTAGCCCGAAGGTGAGCGCGCCCAGCGCCACGGCAGCGGCAGGCGCCGCCGCAGTCTGAGTGATCTCGCGCCCACGCCGCCCCCTTCCCCGCCGCTAGGTCCAGACACGGCCAACGTAGACCCTGACCGTTCCGGGACCGTTACGAGCGGGTGACTTCGGCATCGGCGCCGGCCGGTGTGCTAGTTCTAGGCTATGGATGCAGGGCGCAGGCGGCTGGTGGAGACGATGCCGCTGCACGCGATCACCTCGACCTATGGCGACGACGGCCTGCGGGAGCGGTTCGCGGCGGAGCTCGAGCACTGGCCCGCGGCTGACCGGGACCGGCTGAACCAGGCCCTGGACCTGGTGTCCCTGCTGCATGCGGCCGACCGCCGGGAACGCGAGCCCTACGTAAACCACCTGCTCCGGGTGGCGATCAGGATCATGTCGCACTACGGCGTGACCGACGCCGACGTGGTGACGGCGGCGCTGCTGCACGACGCGGTCGAAGACCACGCGACCGAGATCGCCGGCCAGGACCGGGATCCCGAGACCGGGGATGCGCGCACCCCGGCCGAGCTCCAGCAGGCGGCGCTGGCGGTGGTGTCCGCGGACTTCGGGCCGCGGGTGGCCGAGCTGGTCGGCGCGGTGACCAACCCGCCGTGGCTGCCGGGCCGGGACGAGCACGAGCAGTACCGCGAGCACGTGCAGGACAGCCTGCGGCGGCATCCGTGGGCCCGGGTCATCAAGGCCTCGGACTTCACCGACAACGGCGTGGGCCTGATCTACGCCACCGGCCCCCGGGTCGCCCGGCTGGCGGCCAAGTACGCCCCGCTGGTCCCGGTCCTGCGGGAGCTCATCGAGCAGCCCGACACGCCGCTGGGCGCGCCAGCCCGCCAGCACATCGTGGCCCAACTCGACCGGGCCGCCGAACGGTTCTCCGCGCTGCTGTCCTAGCGGAAGGGATACTGATGCTGCGAACCGACCTGATCAAGCCGGTGCCCGAGCTGCTGGCGCAGAACGCGGCCGCGCGAGCCGGGGCGATGGCCTTTGGCGATGACCGAGTGGTCCGGACCTGGGCTCAGGTCAACGAGCGCACGGGGAACCTGGCCGGGCACCTGGACGCGCTCGGCGCCGCGGGCGGCTGCGTCGCCATCGTGCTGGAGAACCGGGTCGAGCTGGCCGAGTGCTACCTGGCCGTGATCCGGGCGGGCGCGATAGCCGCGTGCCTGAACGCCCGGGCCGGGGACGACGAGCTCGGGTTCATGATCGGTGACTGCGGCGCCACGCTGCTGATCACCGAGGCCAGCCAGCTGGACCGGGTGGCCAAGATGCTCGCGGGCGTGCCGCGGGACGTGCGGCTGCTCGTCGCCGACCAGCCCGGCGACTCCGGCCGGGCGGGAGCCGAGGAGCTGCCCGGATACGAGGAGCTGGCCGGGACTGCGCCGCCGGCGCCGCCCCGGGACGACCTGCCGCTGCACGCCCCGGCGTTCATGCTGTACACCTCGGGCACGACCGGCCGTCCCAAGGGCGTGCTGCTGAGCCAGCACTCGTGCCTGTGGATCGTCGCGGCGGCGTGGGTGCCCGCGCTCGAGCTGACCGCCGACGACCTGTTCCTGTCCTCGCTGCCGCTGTTCCACTCCTACGCCCTGGATCTGACCGTGCTGGCGGTGCTGGCGGTGGGCTGCGCCGAGCGCCTGCTGCCCCGGTTCTCCCCGGCCCGGGTGATCGAGCTGATGCGCTCGGAGCCGGTGACGGTCTTCCCCGGCGTGCCTACCATGTTCGACTACCTGGCGCGGACCCTGGACGGCCAGCCACTGGCCGCGCCCGCGCTGCGGGTGTGCATGAGCGCGGGCGCCATCATGAGCGCCGAGCTCAGTGAGCGGTTCGAGCGGGCGGCGGGGGTCCCGCTGATCGACGGTTACGGGATCACCGAGACCTCCACCATGGTCACGATGAACTGGCTGCAGGGCACCCGCCTGCCCGGGTCGTGCGGCATCCCGGTGCCCGGCTGCGCCGTCCGGCTGGTGGACCCGGCCACCGGCCAGGACGTGGAGACAGGCACCGAGGGTGAGCTGATCGTGCGCGGACCGCAGGTGATGATCGGCTATCACAACCGGCCCGAGGCCACCGCCGAGGCGCTGCACGACGGCTGGTACCACACCGGTGACCTGGCCAGAGCCGATGACTGCGGCTACCTGACCATCACCGGGCGGATCAAGGAGCTGATCATCCGGGGCGGGGAGAACATCTACCCGGCCGAGGTCGAGCAGGTGCTGATCCGGCATCCCGCCGTGCTGGACGTGGCGGTCGCCGGCGAGCCGCACGCTTCGCTCGGTGAGGTCCCGGTGGCGTTCGTGGTGGCCAGCGACCCGGGCGCGTTCGACGCCGCCGACGTCCAGGCCTTCGCGGCCGCGCACCTGGCCGAGTGGAAGGTGCCGGCCAGGTTCCAGCTGATCGAGGCGGTACCGCGGACCGGCTCGGGCAAGACCCAGCGGCGGCGCCTGTTCGAGCTGACCTAGTCCGGCTGCATACGATGTCGATGCCGCTTTCGGGTAGCTCTAGCTACCCCAAAGCGGCATCCACGCCATCAGTGCTGGCCGAGTTCGTGGAAGCGGCGCTCGGGGCATCGCCCGTCGGGGCAGCCATCGCCGCCGCGGCCTGGCGGACGGCGTCCACGATGCCGGTGTAGCCGGTGCAGCGGCAGATGTTGCCGGACAGCTCGGCCCGTATGACCTCACGGGACGGATCCGGGTCGGTGGTCAGCAGGTGCAGCGCGGAGATCAGGAAGCCGGGGGTGCAGAACCCGCACTGCAGGCCGTGACAGTCGGCGAACGCCTGCTGCAGCGGGTGCAGCTCGCCGTCCTCAGCGGCCAGGCCCTCGACCGTGGTCAGCGAGGACCCGTCGGCCTGGACGGCCAGCATCAGGCAGGACCGGACCGGCTCACCGTCGACCAGGATGGTGCACGCGCCGCATACGCCCTGCTCGCAGCCCAGATGAGTACCGGTGAGCCCGAGGTCCTCGCGGAGCGCGTCGGCCAGGGTACGCCGCGGCTCGACGTCGACCCGCTCGCGCTGGCCGTTGACGCTGAAGCTGACCTGCATCATTTCTCCCTCACGCGGCGCGGCGGCCGGCCGCAGCCTGCTCCAGGGCCCGGGTGACCAGGACCCGCGTCAGCTGGCGGCGGTACCCGGCGGTGGCGTGGATGTCCCCGGCGGGCTGGACC
>JBAPYC010000694.1:0-5450 GCA_049284535.1 Streptosporangiaceae bacterium | reverse complement strand
CCCACGCGGCGGTCAGCGCGGTCCGCGCGGCAGCGGCGCGCTGCGTGGCCGAGCCGGCCCGCTCGGACCGTTTCTGCACCTCGGCGGCGAGGCGGTCCCGGTCCTGTTCCCTGATGCGCGCGGTCTTCTCGCGGCGCCCGGCCTCCTCGCGCATCTGCTCGAGCCGCTCGGCGTCCCGCATGGCCGGATCCTGCTGCAGGGCCTCGCGGCGGGCCTCCAGCCTGATCCGCTCCTGCTCGAGCCCGGCCAGCTCGCGCCCGGCGGTCTTCAGCGCAGTATCGGCGGCCGCGAATGCCTCCTCGGCGGCGGCCAGGTCCCGGCCGAGCTGCTCGTAGCGGCTCTGCGCCTGCCGCGGCGCGGCCGCCTTGCGCCTGGCCGCGATCATCGCGTACCGGCGGTAGTAGCGCAGGAACCCGTCCGCGGCCTGCCGGGCCTCCTCCAGCGCCCGCAGCGCGTCGCGTTCGTCGTCCAGGCCGCGGAACGCGTCGGCCACCGTCGTCACCAGACCCGGGCTGAGCGGCGGCAGCGCCTCGGTCAGCGCGCGGGACAGCAGCTTCTCATCCGGCCGCTTGGACAGCTGCGGCTGGCGGAGCTGGATCAGCAGGTTGACCAGCACCTCGTAGCGGTATTCACCGAAGGAGAACAGGGCTTCGTCCACCGCCCGCCGGTAGTCGGCGGCCCGGTCGTACACCAGCCCGTGCCCGGCGATCTCCTCACGCAGCTTTTCCCTGGTCAGCGGGACCCGGCTGGCGGGCAGCAGCTGGAAGTCCGCGCCGACGCGCTGGGTCGTGACGAAGAACCAGTGACGCGCGATGCCGCGGCCGGCCACGGCCTTCAGCCCACAGCCGATCGTGCGGAACTCGGTGCTCCCGTCGGCGGCGCGGCGGCCGAACTCGAGCCAGGTGTAGCCGAGGCGTTCGGCGTGCGGATGCCGGCCGCCGAGCAGCAGGTTCCACTCCATCTTCTTCTGCCGGTCGCCGTCCGGCTCCAGCCGGTGCGGGGCGAGCTCCCCGTCCAGCAGGAACGGCAGCGTCAGCGCGAGCACCTTGGACTTGCCGGTCCCGTTGTTGCCGCGCAGCAGCAGCCGGCCGTCGGCGAACCAGAACTCCTCGGCGTCGTAGTAGAACATGTCGACCAGGCCCGCCCGCAGCGGCTTCCACCGTTCAGAACAGGGCGCTGGCAGCATCGGCGGCCGCCTTTCTCGGTTGGGGTCTGGTTTCGCGGATGACCGGCTCGGTCAGGGCGAACCGCGCGATGGCCGGGCGGCCGCGCACGTACGGCTTGCCGCGGGTGACCAGACGCAGCGCGGTCAGCTTCTCCAGCGCGGTGGCCAGGAGCTCGGTCTCGGCGCCTGGCTCGGTTACGCCCTTGCGCCAGTACGTCGCGTGCTCGGCGGCGGCCTGCCGGACGAAGGCGCCGAGCTCGTCCACGGTGGCCTGGTCCCGGCGGGCGAGGTACTCCGCGACGAGCAGCGTGACGTGCCCGTCGGTGCGCTGCTCGGGCATCCGCACGTCGGTCAGCTCATCATCGGGGTCCACCATGGCGATCCCCTCGGCCCGCATCTCGGGGATCAGCCCGGTGGCGTCCGCGATCCGGCGCGTGATCGCGTGCCGCTGGGACAGCAGGTAGCCGCGCTCGTCCTCGCCGAGCTCGTCGTAGTACACGACCGGGTCTTCGAGCAGCCGGCGGGTCAGCCGCCGTCGCAGCGCCTGGTTGCGCAGGTCGTCGCTCTCGGCGACAGGTTCCGCGGTCAGCTCGGCGAGCCGGGCCTCAAAGGTGCCGGCGGTGACAGTTGACGGCCCGCGGTTGCCAGACAGCAGCACCGCCAGGACGGGCCTGCGCACGTCGTACAGCACGTCGCCGCCGGCCGCCAGGAAGGCGTCCTCGTCCCCGGCCACCCGGCTCAGCACGCCCCAGCCGAGCAGCAGCCGCACCACGGCGACCAGGTCAGACCGGTCGGCCCGGCTGTCCAGGGTCAGCGTGAACCCGGTGGCGGCCAGTTCCGGCTCGGCCGCGGCCGTCAGCACGTCATCGGCCAGGCGGCCGAGCGTGGTCTGCGCGTCGGCGCGGGCCAGGGCCGACAGGGCCAGGCACAAGGCGACGTACCGGCGCCGGCCGAACGGCTCCTTGTTATGCCCACGCGCCGGGTGCGACGCATCGGACAGCTCCGGGACCGTCTTGAACAGCCGCGCCGTCTCGGAGTCCGCGACCAGGCGCCACCCGGTCTCGCGGTCGAGCCACTGGCGCAGCTCCGCCAGGTGCCGCCGGACCAGGACCAGCATCTCGCCGTCGGTGTCGGCGACCAGCAGCGGCCGGGCCAGCAGGGCGCGGAGCGCGGCCCGGCGCTGGGCCTGTTCCTCGGCGGGGATCATGACGCGGCCCTCACGACGCGGCCCTCACGACGCTGGCCTCATGAGGTGAGGTCCGTGATCTCGATGACATGCTCCGGGCCGGTGAGCACGCCGTCGGCGGTGCGGATGGTCGCCGTCCCGCCGCCGGGGACGAGCGAGAGCCGGACCTCCAGCGTGCCGTCGCTCGTGGTGGCCTTCACTTCGGTGTCGCCGGGCTTGCGGGCCGTCAGGGTGTCACCGAGCAGCCCCAGGAACAGCCGGAACGAGCGGGGCTCAAGCACATCCAGGTCGGACAGCTTCGTCGGCCCAGACGTGCGCAGCCGCTGGCGGGCCGCGGCGGTCTGGGCCGCCTCCTGCTCGGCCTGCTGGCGCAGGAAGTCCCGTTCGGCCGAGCGGTCGCGGACCTGGTTCGGCTGGCCGCGGCGCTCATAGGAACCGGTCTTGCGCAGCTGGGGCGAGATGCGGATGGGCGGGGCGTCGCGCCAGGCCGTTCCGGGTGAAAGATCGTCCCATTCACCGGCGGTTTCGCTGGTCACCGACAGGTGCCGCGCCGGGGACAGGCCGAACGCCGCCCGCCACAGGCGGTGGGCGGCCTCGTCGTCTGGCGCCTCCGCGAACCAGCGGGCCAGCACGCGGAAGTCCGCCGAGCGGTCGGATCGTCCGGAGCGCCGTTCGTTCAGCAGCCCCACCGCGTCGATGAGCTGCTTGATCGCGGTCACCGCCGCCTGCCGCAGCAGCCGGGCCTGGCTCGGGTGCCCCGCGTCCCGCGAGGTGAACCAGTCGTCCAGGCCGCGCCACCGGTTCCGCCACGCGTCCAGTGCCTGCTTTTCCGCCCGGGCCAGGGACTCCGCGGCGTCCGCGCCGTCGGGCACCGCGTCGGCGGCCTCCCGGCGCGCGGTGAGCTGCAGCAGCCGCTCGTGACCTTCGGCCTCGAGCTGGCCGAGGAGGAGCGCGATCCGGGCGCCGGAGTTGGCCAGGTCCGCGATGAACCGGTTGATGTAGTCGATCAGCCGTTCCTTGTAGGCCAGGAAACCCTCGACGTCCCCGTCGGAGAAGTCGATGGCGCGCCGCAGCGCGGACATGAACGCCTGCGCGTTGTCGGCTAGGGAGGAGAACCGCTCCGCCACGGACAGCAGCAGCAGGTGAACCTTGGCCGGGTCGGGATCGCGCTCCGCGGCGAGCCGCCTGAGCGACTGGAGCTGCTCGGCGATGTCGGCCAGGGCCACCGACTGCAGCTGCCCGCGCCGCCCGATGGCCTCCTCGTAGTACGCGATGGCCTGCTCGGCCGCCTGCCCGGCCGCGGTCAGCTGGTACAAGGACCGCTTGCGGTGAAAGTCCTCCACCGTGGTGACGCGGCTGGTGTCGGCGTCCGCGCGCAGATTCCCCCACGTCACCAGCTGCTCCAGGGCCTGGGTCAGCTGGTCGTCGGCGTCGGTCCGCAATTCGGCCGCGACGTCCTCGGGCCGCAGGTGCACGATGAACCGCTCCTTGGCCCGCGCGAAGGTGCTCAGCAGGCTGCGATACAGGCCGGCGTGGGGGACGCTCAGGTGCGTAAACGGCTGCGGGTCGCCATGGCTCTGGGCGCTCTGAGCTCCAGCCGGCTGGGGGCCGGCCGGCTGAGGACCGGCCGGCTCGGGAATTCCGCTGACCGCCACCATCACATAGTGCCGGACGCCACCGACAAAATAACCGCGATTCGCCCCGCGTCGCCGGAACAGAACCGCCGGAGCAGGCCGATGCTAGTCAGCCGCAGGTGATCCCGCCGCGGCCGGGATGACGGTGACGTCGGCGAGCGCGACCTCGTGGCCGTCCTCGTCGACGAAGCCGACGTGGGCGGGGCGGCCGGTGTCGCGGACGCGGCGCAGCATGCTCGGGCCGTCGGGATGCGGCAGGTACCTGTCGCCCCACTGCTGCAGCGCGCCCAGCACGACGTGGAGTTCGCGGCCCGCCGGGGTCAGCCGGTAGGCGAACCGGGAGCGCGCGCCGGGCTCCTGATAGGGCTCGCGCGCCAGCACCCCGAACTCCACCAGCGTTGCGAGCCGGTCCGACAGCACGTCCGGAGCCACGCCGAGATGGTCCCGGAACTCGGCGAACCTGGTCGCGCCCAGGAAGGCCTCACGCAGGATCAGGAAGGTCCACCGTTCGCCGAGCACGCCGAGGCTGCGCGCGATCGAGCAGGTCGTCGAGTCGGGCACCTTGCAGGCGTCGGTGTTCTTGACCATGCCAGTAATGATACCTCGACTGAGTTGGACATTCCTACTCAGCTCTGCTAGCGTTCCGGTCCAGAAGCTAAGTTGTCAAAACCAACTCAGGGAGTTTTCATGGACATCACCGGGAAGACCGCGCTCGTGACCGGAGCCAACCGCGGCCTGGGCCTGCAGCTGGCCACCCAGCTCCGGGACCGGGGCGCTCGCGTCTACGCCGCGGCCCGGAAGCCGGAGACCGTGGAGCTGACGGGTGTCACCCCGCTGGCGCTGGACGTCACCGACCCGGCTTCGGTGGCCGCGGCTGCGCAGGCCACCGGCGACGTCGCGATCCTGGTCAACAACGCCGGGTCCTCCACTGGGGCGTCGCTGCTGACCGGGGAGCTGGCCGACGTCCGGCTGGAGCTGGACACCCACTTCCTCGGCACGCTGATGGTGACCCGGGCCTTTGCCCCGCAGCTGGCCGCCCAGGGCAGCAGCGCGGTGCTGAACGTCCTGTCGGCCCTGTCCTGGCTCAGCCTGCCGGGATCAGGCGCCTACTGCGCGGCCAAGTCGGCGGAGTGGTCGCTGACCAACGCCCTGCGCCAGGAGCTGGCCCCGCAGGGCACCCGGGTGACCGCGCTGCACGTGGGTTACATGGACACCGACATGGTCCGCCACCTCGACGTGCCCAAGTCCGACCCGGCCGTCGTCGCCAAGCTGGCCATCGACGGCCTGGCCGCCGGCGACGCCGAGGTCATCGCGGACGAGACCAGCAAGCGGGTGCTGGCCGGGCTCTCCGGCGGGGTCGCCGCCCTCTACCCGCAGTTCGCCTGACCGGCCCGGCGGTTCAGGCGTCGCGGTAGCGGAGCAGCAGGCCGCCGGCGAGCAGGGCGGCGGCGGCCCACGCGGCGAG